>JALZIX010000215.1 GCA_030860025.1 Actinomycetota bacterium | reverse complement strand
CTCCAACTGCTCGATGAGGTACTCGGACATGCTGGCGGCGAGGTTGGCGGAGCGCACCAGGAGTGTGACGTTTGTGGCGTAGCGAGCAAGGTGGATCGCCGCCTGCCCGGCCGAGTTGCCGCCGCCGGTGACGAAGACCGGGCGTCCGAACATCGCCTTGGCCTCTGAGACCGCCGCGCCGTAGAACACGCCGCTGCCGACCAGGTCCTCCAGCGCTGGGAATTGCGGATCAGCGAACTCGTTCCGGCCTGGCCCCCGACCGCCTCTGCTCGACCAGCAGGGTGTTGAGCCCCTCCGAGGCCGCATAGACCGCGGCGGCGAGCCCGGCCGGCCGGCAACCGATGATGACCACGTCGAAGGTGGTAGAGGTGTCCAGCGGCCGGGTCAGCCCGAAGGCATCCGTGAGCTCGATGTCGCTCGGGTTAACCAGCACGGTCGGCGGCGAGGTGAAGCGCAACACCATCACCGGGAGTTCGGCGTCGGCAAGCCCGAGATCGGCGAGTGCCTTCTGTCCCGCCTAGGTCTCGGCGTTGTAGAAACCCACTGGTATGTGGTTGCGGTTGAACCCGTCCCGGAGCAGGTGACTGCGTGCGTCGCTCTCGGCAGCGATCAGGCGGACCGCATCGAATCCGATTCCCTGCGCCATGTTCCAATCGACCAGAGCGTCGGTGATCGTGGCGTGGAACTCCTCGTCCCGTGGATGCTCAGGCCGCACGAGGAGCATCTCGGCCTTGCCCTCTGCCATGGCATGGCTCGTGTCGGCAGCGCTGGCGAAGTCACCCCAGGTGACAGTGATGGCTCGTTTGGCGCTGGGGGCGATCATCCGAGCGCGCCCGAGAAAGTCGATCCCATCCCGGTCGGCGGGGCTGTAACAAGCGATCACAAAGGCGACCGGCTGCTCCTGCCCGGCGAGATCGCTGAGTGTTCGCTCGGCGGCCGCATAGTCGCCGCGAACCACCACGGTGTACTCCGAGCCGTACCGTACCCGCAGTTCCCGTTCGAGAATGCTGCGTGACTCCGCGTCGATGGTGGCGATGACCAGGACGGGACTCTGCGGTTCGGTCATCAGGACCCTTTCTGTTCCAGAGAGAGGCTACGACCGAGGCTGCGACGGTGAAACCCGTTTCCCGGGGTGACCTGGTAGGGGTCTCACTGCCGCTCGGGCCGCCCGTTCCGCCGGGTAACGTTCCGCCTCGATGACCACGCTTGCCGAACCACCGCGCCGTGACCTAACCGCCCCTCCACCACTTGCCGCCGGTGGGCTCCGTGTCTTTCCCCTTGGCGGCTTAGGCGAGATCGGCCGCAACATGACCGTCTTCGAGTTCGACGGAAAACTGCTCGTCGTCGACTGCGGCGTGCTGTTCCCGGAAAGTGATCAGCCAGGGATCGACCTGATCCTGCCCGACTTCGCCAGCATCGAGCACCGCCTCGACGACATCGTCGCGGTCATCCTGACGCACGGGCACGAGGATCACATCGGGGCGATCCCATACCTGCTCCGGCTGCGCGAGGACGTCCCGCTCGTAGGCTCACGCCTCACCCTGGCCCTGATCGAGGCGAAACTGCGCGAGCACCGGATCAGGCCGGTCACCGAACTCGTGGCCGAGGAGGAGATTCGCAGCTACGGACCTTTCGCATGCGAATTCATCGCGGTCAACCACTCGATCCCAGATGCGCTGGCGGTGGCGATCAGGACGCCGGCCGGCCTCGTCGTCCACACCGGCGACTTCAAGATGGACCAATTGCCACTCGATGGCAGGTTGACCGACCTCGGCACCTTCGCACGGCTGGCCGAGGAGGGAATTGACCTGCTGCTGTCCGATTCCACCAACGCCGAGCTCCCCGGCTTCGTCACCTGCGAGCGCGACATCGGCCCGGTCCTGGAGGACGTCATCGGTCGGGCGCAGCAACGGGTGATCGTGGCCTGCTTCGCCTCGCACGTGCATCGTGTTCAGCAGGTTCTCGATGCCGCGGCCAAGCATGGGCGAAAAGTGACCTTCGTCGGCCGCTCGATGGTCCGCAATATGGGCGTGGCCCGTGATCTGGGGCTGCTGCACATTCCCCCCAACCTGATGGTGGACATGGAGGAGGCTGCCGCGCTACCACCCGAGCGGGTCGTCTTCGTCAGTACTGGGTCACAGGGCGAGCCGATGTCGGCACTGTCGCGGATGGCGGGCGGCAGCCACCACCAGGTCAATGTCGTCGCAGGCGACACGGTAATCCTCGCCTCCAGCATGATTCCGGGTAACGAGACGGGTATTTTCAAGATCATCAACGCCCTGTCCCGGGCCGGTGTGATCGTGGTCTACAAGGACGTCGCCAAGGTGCATGTCTCCGGGCACGCGCCGGCCGGCGAGCTGACGCTGCTGCTCAACATCGCCCGCCCTCGGCACCTCATGCCCGTCCACGGGGAATGGCGCCACCTCCGCGCGCACGGAAAGATCGCCGAGCAGACCGGCATCGCGCCTGAACGGATCCTGTTGGTGGAAGACGGCGTGGTCGTGGACCTGGTAGCCGGAGTCGCGTCCGTGACCGGCCGAGTCCCGTGCGGACACGTCTACGTCGACGGCAATGCGGTCGGCGACGTCGGTGACGAGTCACTGCAGCATCGCCGCATCCTGGGAGAGGAGGGGTTCGTCGCTGTCACCGTGGTGGTGGAATTCTCGACCGGCACCATCGTGCGCCCGATCCACATCTCCGCCCGCGGCTTCTCCGACGCCGAGGCGCCCTTCGCGGCGGTGGTGGGGACCCTGGAGACCGATCTCAAGTCAGCGCTTGCCCGGGGCGACAGCGACAGTCACCGGCTCTCGCAGGTGATCCGCCGTACGGTCGGCAAGTGGGTGTCCGACACCTACCGCCGCCGGCCCATGATCATCCCGACGGTGCTCGAGGTCTGAGCGTGCACATAGACGTCATCGACAATCCGCAAGCCCATCGGTTCGAGGTCTTCGCCGACGGAGATCTCGC
>JALZIX010000209.1 GCA_030860025.1 Actinomycetota bacterium | reverse complement strand
AGGACGTCGTGTCGGCGCTCGACCGCGGCCCGCAACCGCCCGCGCAAGCTGGGGTCCAGCCGCGCCTGGTGCTCCAGGTGCGCGACTCCGAAAGCCACATGCCGAGCCTCGTCCACCCTGGCCAGCCGGGTCACCGCTCTGGTCACCGGGTCAGGGGCATGGGTGTCCAAGAAGCCGAGCAGGGTCAGGAAGCTGCCCTCGCCGAGTACGGATAACAGGAACGAGGCGAGAGTGAAGTCCGCCTCGTAGAGCAGGGTCGACAACGAGGCTCGGCCACCGACCGAGGACGTACCCATCTCACCCCCGCGTAACAGGGCACGGCGGGTGAAGACCTCCATGTGCCTTGCCTCATCGGCTGCTTGCACGGCGAGCAGTTGCTGCACCTCGTGGAAGTGCGGATGCACGCGAGAGAGCAGCCGGGCAGGGATGACCAAGGCGGCCTGCTCGTTCTCCACGAGGTAGGTCATCACCTGCACCACAGCCGATTCCACGTCCTCGACCAGCGTGAACGGGGCGGTCCATTCCACCGCGGTCGCCGGATCCCACTGCGCGGCGGCGGCATGGGCATAGAGCCGGGGAGCGAGGTCCGCCCAGACGACATCACGCTCGACCACATCGAAGGGCCCGGCTGGTCCGCCGGCCTCGACCAGCGCACCGCGGGCGGCCAGACCCCAGTGCGCCGCGGGTCGAGCCACGACTCCGGTCGGCGAACCGGCTCGCTCGGCTCCCACCCATCGAGCCAGGTCGGCCGAACCCCGGCTCACCTCGAGCCGCTCCCCCTCGGCCAACCGATGCCCGTTGGCGCGGCACCAGGCTCGGAGATGAACGTTCAGCGCGGGGTCCGTACCGCGGACGACGAGGCGCCCACCCACCGGCAGCCCGCGAAGTGCGCGGCCGACCAGGAGGTGGGCTCCCTCGGCGAATCCGAGGCCGGCGAGGTCCAGTTCGTCGATCATGGCTCGTACCCCGGCATCGTTACCTTGCCGGCGGGGTCGTAGAAGCCGCTCTCGTCCACCGCGGCCGTGAGCGGACCGAAGCCGCTGGTCCGCCCTACCCGCCACTGGGTTAATCCCTCGAGGTCGAGCAGCGGTCGTACCCGGGGATCGTCGTACGACATCGCCAGCAGGAGTTCGACGAAACGGTCGGCGAGGTGCGCCGGAGCACTATCCGTGATCGCCATCGTGCAGTGATCGAAGAGCGTCGTTTGGCTGAGGATCCGCGTCCCGCCGACCGGCAGGGTGCCCTCCTGGGTGAAGAGCAGATGGTTGCCGTCGATCATGCACGCGGCCGCTACCTGGCCAGCCATCAGTGCGCGGGCGGCATCACGTTCCCCGCCGACGTGATCGCCGTGCAGGCCGACGCCGATGTCGAACCGCCGCGGACGAACCTGGGCGCTGCTGGCCCGCAGATGGGACAGCGGGATCAGCGTCGCCTGTGGAGAGTCGATGGCCCCGACAGCGACCGTCTGCCCGGTGAGGTCGGCCAGCGACGTGCAGGGCGAATCCGATCGGACGACGATCACCGAGGTCAGGTCCTGGTCGGTGTCCCGCATGACGGTCGACCGCACTTTGACGTCGTGCGCTGTGGCGAGGCGAACCGAGCGGATCCAGGCAAGTGGGGAGTTCCAGGCCGCGTGGATCCGCCCGGCGATCAGGTCCTCGACCTGCCGCTCGTAGTGCGAATACAAGATGAAGTCGAAGGGCAGACCCTGCTCCCGGAACCAGGTCCTGAATCCCTCCCAGATGGTGACGACCTTCGGGTCATAGGCCACCGCACCCATCAGCAACGGTGCGCTCATCACGCGCTCCCCAACAGCGGCAGGCCGAGGGCGGCGCGCGCTTTCGACGGGACAGAGTCAATCGTGTTGGTACTGATGTCAGCACTCCTCGCGAGTTGGCCACGAGGCGCACAGTTAGAAGGAGCGCACCGCGACCTTAGGAATCGCCCGACCGGGCGAGGGGATGGCGGGGCCTCAGCGACGTGCTCTCATGGCCGGCCTCCCTTCCCCTCTGCGAGTGAAGCGATCAGGACCGCAACGGTGGAGTTAACGGCCGACGCGCTTCCACCGCATCACATGGGACTCGGTCAGGTTCAGCACGCCGTTCATCGCCGTGGCGATCAACATCAGCACTGTCAGTGCTGCGAAGATCCCCGCGGTGTTGAAGGCGCCGGCGGCCGACATCAAGATGTATCCGATGCCCTGGTTGGAGGCGATCAGTTCGCCGACCACGGCGCCGACCAGCGAGTAGGGGATCGCCAACTTGAGGCCGACGTAGATATAGGTCATCGATGCCGGGAGGATCACCTTGCGGATCATGTCCGAGCGGCTGGCACCCATGACTCGGAGTACGTCGACGAGTTCTTTGTCGGTCTCGCGCACGCCGGTGTAGGTGTTCCAGAAGACCAGGAAGAAGACGATGACGGCGGTGAGGACCACCTTCATCTCCAATCCGATCCCGAACCACAGCACGAAGAGCGGGGCAAGGGCGAGCTTCGGGAGGCTGTAGATCGCCGTGATGAACGGATCCAGGATCCGGCCTAAAAGTGGGATCAGGCCGAGTACGAAGCCAGCCACGATTCCGGACAGGGAACCCAGCAGGAATCCGTAAGCCATCGCTTCCAAGGTCACGCCGAGGTTGCTGAGGAGGTATCCGGTCGCGATCCAGTCGGTCAGTTCGGCCCAGATCTCGCGGGGCGTGCTGATGAAGAACTCGAGGTCGAAGGCCGTGGCCGATAGTTCCCAGGCGATGAGGATTGCTACGAGGAGGAGCAGGCGAAGGGCGGTGAGACTGAAGCGCCGCGGCCCCGGGTTGGTATCCCGGTCCTCGATCTTCTCCTCGCGACCACTACCGACCGCAGTCGCCTCGCCGCCCTCGATGGGTGTCCGTAATGCCATGTGAAGCCTCCTTGCGTTGACGACACGGTGGCCGCACAGTCACTGTGCCGCGGCGGTCCGGGCCCTGCAGGTTGCCATTTCGACTACCCGCAGCATGCCACAAGACTCGGTAATAATATATTCTTCTAGCTCAGATCTCTGCGCAGGTGTGCCCGGTGATCCGGATGGGCGATGGCGATCAGCTCACGTTTCCGCTCCGACCAGGTCCGGGCACCGAGTTGAGCGACGCCGTACTCGGTGACCACGTGGGTAACCAGGCTGGCGGGAAGCTGGACGTTGGAAAGCTGCGGCACGATCCGGCTGTCTCCCTGCCGGTCCACCGATTCAAGCGCAACGATGGAACGCCCGCCGTAGGTGCCGGCCACCGCGAAGTCCAGCAGGCCACCTACCGCCATCCGAGCGGTTGCTCCGTGCTCGGCGCCCATCTGACCGGCGCAGTCCACTCTCGAGGCGGCGTTGATGGCCACGAACGAGCCGAGGCCGGCGAGGTGCGCTGGGTCCTGGGCGTGGCGGGAGTCGATCAGGCGGACCGACTGCTGCTCATCGATCCATTCGTAGAAGGCCGGCGAGCCCAGCGCGACGGTGCCGACGACCGGCGCTCCTTGCGTACAGGGGAGAACTCGATCGGCAATCCCGTTCTCGACCAACGCCTGGGTCCAATCGCTGAGCAGACCGGAGTGGACGGTGATGCTGCGGCGGTGACCGATCAAAGCCGCTGCGACGCCGGCGACAGAGCGGCCGATGCCGAGTTCGATGCTGCTCCCATCAGGCACGAGCGTCGCGACGTACTCGCCGATGGCTGTCGCGGCAGGCGAGGTGGTGACCGGTTTGTCCTGGGCCAGCGGCGCACGCGAGGTGCTTATCGCGTAGTCGCAGCGCTCCAGCGGGATCCACGACGCGCTGGGCACGAGTGGCAACGCCTCGTTGATCTCCACCGCCCGGAACCGGGCCGTATCGCAGGCTAGTTCGACGACGTCGATACAGATGCCCAGATTGACCCGGGCCTCGTCGATCAGTCGCCCGGAGAACAATACGCCGTCGATGCGCATCTCACCCGAGGCGATCGAACGCGCTAGTTGCATCATCGACATGGGAAGCACTTCGGCATGCGCCGGATGCCACTTTGCCCCGCGGCCCGGCACGATCGGCCGAATCGAGTGCCTCGGCGACGCGGCCATGATCTGCTCGCGTGAACCGGGCAGCACCTGCAGCAACTGCAGGCTCAGATGACGCCGCTCGGCGACCCCCAGCAACTCCTCGATGAGCGTCGTCGGCTCGCTGGGCCCGGTTGCCAGCAGGATCCGATCTCCGTCGCGCAGCAGACCCTCGAGCCCGCAGCCACCGCCTTGGTCAGCGGGCGGGTAGGCGGACAACTGCCCAACCCTTGGCAGTCGTTTCCCCCCGCTGATTGTCTGCCCAGACCCGCAGGCGTACCCGGCCGTGGCCCTGTGCGTCCGGACTCGTGAGCTCCTCCACCTCGCCGTGGCAGCGGGTGAGATCCCCGATCAGGTTGAACCGGCGAATCTGGCACGACAGCTCCTCGAGGAAGCCGGAGAAGCCGGTCCAGTTCGTGACCAGCGTGGCGAGCCACGAGATGCGCTCAGGGCCGTAGTCGTAGGCCTCCGGTACCCCCACGCTCTGGGCAAGCTGGCTGTCCCAGTGCACGGCCTCCGGCGGTTCCGGTACGCCGTAGGCATTCGCGATGCCGGCCGCCGCATGCTCGCGGAGGAAGTCGAACCAATAGCCGTGGGCATGGATGAACAGACCACCCCAGGCCTGTTCGAAGGCCACCGCCGTGGTTGCCGTGTACGGGCCGCGCACGGTGGATGGGAGACGGTCACCCACCGACACGTCGTCCCAGTGCAGGATCTCATCGGTGCGAACCGACTCAGTCCGGTACTCCTCGGCGATGGCCGCGATGTCGTCCGGGGTGTAGCTGCCCAGCTCGAGGTCGCGGTACTTCCCCTTGTCCCGTGCGGTGCCCCGCTCCACCCGCATGCCCCAGCCCTGAACCTGGGCATAAGGCTCGGGCTCGTTGTCCAGCCGGAACCGGGTCAGGCTGACCTGTCGGAACATCCGGCCGGCAAAGTCGCCCTGGAGCTCGATCAGATCCTCGAAGGTGGTCTCCGATGACACCGCATGACCGACCGGGGCCGGCTTGAACCAGCGCCAGTGCGATCCGCCGAACATCGAGTGAACCCCGGGCAGTCCTCCTCGGTAGCCGATGGACAGCCGGCTGAATGCGTACGGGAGGCACGGCGGCGCGATGATCGACCCATGTGGACTCGCGGCGGCGGCGGCCGCGTCGAAATAGAGGGGATTGCGATCCCCGGTGGCCAGCGCCCAGCGGCGGATCGCGTCCAGGCTGGTCTCGGTGAGGTAGGGCACCTCGGAGATCTCGATGACCTCACCGATCCGGCTCCGTACTCGCGCGAGCTCCTCGTCGGTGATCCGGGCGGCCGTCGCTGTCATGGGTAGACCTTCGCTTCGGCATCGGCTGCCTGTTCCGCGTCGACGAGCACTCCCCGTCGGTGCAGATCATCGATCGCTTCGTCGTCGAGACCGAGCTCCCGGCAGATGTCCCGCGTGTGTTCGCCGAGCAAGGGTGCCGGTCGTCGGGCTTGGGGCAGTGGCTCGCCGACGAAGCGGATCGGTGGCCGCACACTCTGCACCTCACCGGCGGTCGGATGGGTCATGGTCATGATCGCGTCGCGCGCAGCAAAGTGTTCCTGGTGCAGCGCCTCCACCACGTCGAGCACGGGGCCGTGCGGGATGTCGGCTTCGGTGAAAACCTTTTCCCACTCCGCCCGGGTCTTGGTCCGCAGGATGTCCTCCACGATCGGCACCAGTTCGTCCCGGTTATCCCGCCGCCTAGCCGTGTCCACGAACCGTGGATTCGTGATCAGGTCCCCGCGGCCCACCGCCGTGCAGAACCGTCGCCAGAAGCTGCCCACGTGCAGGGCCAGCACCAGGTATCCGTCCGCGGCTTCGAACCTGCCGTACGGAACGATGTGATGGTGGCCGCTGCCCACCCGGCCGGGACTTTCTCCGGTCATCAAGGCCAGTTGACCCAGATACCCGAGTAGCCCGACCAGACCGTCCAGCAGGCTGAGGTCCACATGCTGGGCCTTGCCCGCACGGTCCCGGCGGTGCAGCGCGGCGAGGATGGCGATGGCTGCCCAGAGTCCGCCGCCCAGATCACCCAGGGGCAGACCGAGCTTGGTCGGCGGCCCGTCAGGTTCGCCGGTGATGCTCATGACCCCGCTGCGGGCCTGACTGACGAGGTCGAAAGAAGGAGCATCTCGCAATGGGCCGGAGCGTCCGAAGCCACTGATGGAACACAGGATCAGGTCGCTCTTGCGTTGAGTGAGGACCTCGAAGTCGAGCCCGAGTCGCTTCATCACCCCTGGTCGGAAGTTCTCGACCACCACGTCGCTCTGGGCAGCCAGGTCGAGGATCAGGTCGCGGCCGGCATCGGACTTGACGTCCACGACGATGCTGCGTTTGTTGCGATTGATCGCGAGGAAGTAGTGGCTCTGCTGGCCCGGATAGAACGGCGGGAGGTCTCGCACGTGATCGCCGTCGGGCTCCTCGACCTTGACGACGTCGGCGCCGAGGTCGCCGAGGATGCAGGTTGCCATCGGCCCCGCCAGAACTCTGGTCAGGTCCAAGACCCGAACGCCGCTGAGGGGCAGCTGGCCGTCGCTCTGATCGTCACTCACTGCATCACCTGTCGTCGCGCCCTAGCATTCCGTGATGCGATACGATATATCACTACCGAGCGGCCGTCGAGCGGTCGTGTGGCCCGACTGGTCGGAGCTGCCCATGACGTGGATAGAGGTCCTGAGTCCCGAAGGGGCGCAACCACAAACAGAATCGGGAGATACGCCGAGGCTTTCGTCGCTGCAAGGTGCGTTGATCGCCCTCCATGACAACGCCAAACCCGGGGCCGTGGACCTCCTCACCGCGATCGGCGACGATCTCGTCCGGCGGGGGGCCCAGACTCAGTCCTGGAGCAAGGCGCACGCCGCCCGGCCCAGCCCGCACATTCCGGAGCTGACCTCGGCGGTCACCGGCGCCTTGTTCGCCCTCGGTGATTGAGGCTCCTGCACGTCGTGGAGTGTCCACGATGCAGTCGAAGCCCAGCGGCACGGAGTTCCGAGCGTCCTGATCGTCTCGGCGGTTTTCGAGGCTCTCGCCCGTGCCGAGGCGAAGAGCTTCGGCGCTTCCGGGCTGCCCATTCTCGTTGTGCCACATCCGGTCGGCTCGCGGTCTGTTGAGACCCTGCGGGGGTGGGGGCAGGACCTGATCCAGCCGGCGGTTCATGGCCTCACCGGAGGGAAATCGTGACTGCGGCTGCGCAGACCTTTCGGGTCGGGCCGAGCTTCGAGGACTATCAGGACCTGGCGGCGGCCAGGGGCTGGGGCGACGGACTCCCCGTCGTACCGCCGACTCGGGCTCGCGTTCAGGCGATGCTCGAGGCGGTCGGCGAAGCGCCGGATCTCTCGCTGGGCCAGATGCCACCGAGCCGCCGGGAGACCACGGTCGAGGCGGTCGCGGTCAACTCCGTCATGGCTGGCTGCCGACCTGAGCACTTCGCCGTGGTGCTGGCCTCTGTACGTGCGGTGCTCGACCCCGCGTTCAACCTCTACGGCATCCAGGCGACCACCAACCCGGTGGCTCCACTCGTGCTGGTCAACGGTCCGGGGGCCGATGCCCTCGGCTTCAACTCAGGTACGAACGCGTTCGGGACCGGCTGGTCGGCCAATGCCACGGTCGGCCGAGCCCTGCGGCTGGCCATGTCCAACATCGGTGACGCCAAGCCGGATGGCAGCGACCGGGCGACGCACGGGTTTCCAGGCAAGTTCACTTTCTGCGCGGCCGAGAACGAGGCGGCCTCACCTTGGCCGCCCTTCCACGTGTGGCGTGGGTATGAACCGACCGACACGGTCGTGACAGTGATGGGCATCGCGCAGTTCCACAACATCGTCGAGTTCGTGGCCACCGACCCCGACGAGATCCTGGCCGTGCTGGCTGCCAACCTCGCCATCCCTGGGACGAACAACATTTCCTACGGCGGGGAGCCGGCCCTCGCTCTCTGTCCCGAACATGCCCAGATCCTGGGGTCGGGCGGATACTCCCGCGACGACGTCTCGCGCTATCTCTTCCAGCACGCTCGGTGCGATCTGGCGAAGTCCCCAGCTGCCGTCCAAGCCATGCTGCGTTCCCGCCGACCGTCCTGGTGCGAGA
>JALZIX010000199.1 GCA_030860025.1 Actinomycetota bacterium | reverse complement strand
TCAGTTGCTCCACGAACAGATCCAGATGCGCGAAGTCGTAGCTGTCGTCGGCGTCGCCCATGATGACGAACGTGCCTCGAGCGGCCCGGATCCCGCCCATGAGAGCGCTGCCGTAGCCCTTGTCGGTTACCTCTACCACGCGAGCCCCGGCAGTCGTGGCAATCTCCTGCGAACCGTCGGTGCTGCCGTTGTCGGCGACGATCACCTCGCCCACGACGCCGGATCTGTTGAGGAAGCTCAACGCCTTCTCGATACAGACACCGAGCGTCTCGGCCTCGTTGAGGCAGGGCATGACGATGGTCAGCTCACAAGATCGCGGGTCAACCGATCGGGTCATATTCCGTCCGGATAGGCAGCAGGTCGGTGAAGTCAGGCTACCCGCAGCGTGTCGCGGGTCGTCGGCACGCCAAGAGGTCGGTTCGGGGGGCTCTCCGATCGCCCACTCGCGGTCTCAGCCATGAGGAAAGTTGTTGCGCATGTGACTAAATGTGCCAAAGTGGCCTATGTTGTTACAACGCGGCATCGCACGGGCACTCTCCGTGGCCGGCACCTCCATCGCCCTTCCCATCTATCCGTAGGGGTCGCTCGTGCGACGCTTGATCTCGTCATTCGTGTGCGCCCTCTCCGCATGTGGCGTGGTCCTGGTGCTGCCCGTGACGGCTGATGCTCAGCCCGAGCCGGAGCCGATCGAGTCCTCGACCGACGAGATTCCGCTGGGTTCGGCTGCCGAGCCGGCCCGCGAGGCAGAGGTCCAACCGGGGCTCACCGAACCCGTCCCTGGCTTGGAGGCACTTCCCACTTTGACGTTGCTCGAGCCTGCCACCGACCTCTTTACGACCGCGGGGGTTACCTGGGCACTGGATCCGGGTGTCGTCGACGTAGTGGTGAAACTCCGGGTCAAGGACTCGGCGGGAGTCTGGGGGGCTTGGAGCGATGTGGAGCTCAGCGACCCCAACGCCGGAAACCGGGAAGCCGCCAGGGGCGCGCAGCTGCGCGGCGGAACCGAACCGGTGTGGACCAATGACGCCTACGGCGCAGAAGTCGAACTCCTCACCCGCAGCGGTGTCGCTCCCACTGACGTTCGCTTGATCCTCATAGACCCGAGGCAGTCGCCGGCCGACACAATCCCGGAACCCGACGCACCCGCAGACACAGCCAACGCGGACGCGTGGCAGCCACCGATCTATTCGAGACAACAATGGGGCGCCGACGAGAGCATCCGCACCTGGGACCCGGAGTACGCCTCGACTCTCAAGGCCGCCACCGTGCACCACACGGCGGATTCCAATGACTACACCCCAGCAGATGTCCCGCAGATCCTGCGATCGATTTACTCCTATCACGCGGTCAGCCGCGGCTGGGGCGACATCGGCTACAACTTCGTCGTCGACAAGTTCGGACGGATCTGGGAGGGCCGGTTCGGCGGGATCGCCAGCACGGTCATCGGCGCACATGCCGGCGGCTTCAACAGCTACACCACCGGCGTGTCGATGCTGGGCAATTATGATGAGGCCCAGCCCACATACGAAATTCTGAATTCCGTTGCGGCAGTGATTGCTTGGAAGTTCTCGCTGTATCAGATCTATCCTATGCATCGGACAACGCTCGTCTCGGGCGGTGGCGGGACTGCCAAGTATCCGGAAGGGACGCCGGTCGAACTGCCGGTGATCTTCGGACACCGGGATGTCGGCAGCACCGTCTGTCCTGGCCGGCACGCGTACGCGTACATGGACTGGATGCGCGAGCGCACGTTGCAACACATGCAGGCAGGACCCACCGAACGCCTGCAGCAGCTTCGTAACGACCCCGGCCCCGGCCCTGCCGAGGCCACCTATGGGTACGGGCCGGCCTATGGCACGACGCTCGCCTGCGACTTCAACGGAGATCGGCGGGACGACCTCGCGGTCTTCGATCGGGGTATCTGGAGCATCCGGTACACGATCGGCCGCGGACCGGCTGACCTGGTCTTCGCCTACGGCGGGGTGACCTGGAGACCGGTCTGTGGCGACTGGAATGGGGACGGTGTCGATGGCATCGGGGTCTTCGACGGCAGCAACTGGTACTTGCGTGACACTGCCTCGCCGGGCAGTCCGACCGTTGCGCAATTCTCATACGGCTGGTACGAGGCGACTCCCGTGGTGGGCGACTGGAACGGCGACGGGATCTCCACCATCGGGGTCTGGGATCCGACCACCGGCAATTGGTGGGTACGCAACAGCAATAACAGCGGAAGCGCCAGCACGATCCTGCAGTACGGGTTCTCCGGAGCCATCCCGGTGCCCGCTGACTACAACGGTGACGGCTGGACAGACGTGGGCGTGTATGCCAGCGGCTATTGGTACCTTCGCAACAGCTTCTCCGCAGGTAGCCCGGACCGATTGTTCGGATTTGGGAACTGGTGGGAGATGCCGCTCACCGGGAACTGGGACGCGGTCGGCGGTGATGGCATCGGTACGTCCCGACCGGAGCGTGTCTAGGGAGTGTGATGGGGGTGCCCAATCGTGCCCACTGCCCGCCCAAGCGGTCGCTAAACTCGCTCATCGTGGCGGAAACCGAGATCCCGTGGACCGATGACAAGAACGTCCGGTCATACGCACAGATGCGTGAGTACGCAGCGATCGCTGACCGGATCGCCGCCGACTTTCCCAGTGGCCAGGTGTTGGACTGGGGTTGCGCCTTCGGGCAGATGAGCCACCTGCTCGACTCCCGGGGGGTGGAGGTCACCGCCTTCGACTACGACCCGGACGGGGAGGGTTTGCGCCCGCTCCCGTACTACCCGCACATCAAGGCCCACTACTCAGCTGAGCCGGTGGCGTTACCTTTCGCTGACGGTCAGTTCGACGCGGTGCTCAGCAGCGGAGTCCTCGAGCACGTGCAGGAGCCGGAAAAGTCTCTCGTGGAGTTGGGACGGGTCTTGAAGCCCGGGGGCACGCTCTACGTCTACAAGCTGCCCAACGAGACGTCCTACCTGGAGTGGTTGGCCAAGCGGCTCGGGATGTACTACCACGGCAAGTACGAGCACGACCGCCTGTACACGGTGCCCAAGGCCCGTGCCCTGCTATCCGACAACGGTTTTCGGGTGCTGGAGATTCGCTTGGCGAATATGCTGCCGCTGAGCCTGTTCACCGGTCGAATCGGTGAAGTCCTGGCCTCGACCGTGTGGGCCTTGAACCGCGCGTTGGCACAGATCCCCATCCTGAACCGGCTCGCGACCAATGTCGAACTCGTTGCGGTGAAGCGCGCGTAAGCCTACGAACGGACTAGCCGTCGCGCGGCTTCGCCAGTGCGAGGTCGGCGTCCACCATCATGTGGATCAGCTCGGGGAACGACACGGTCGGAGTCCACCCGAGGACGTCCTTGGCCTTCGAGGCGTCGCCGATGAGCAGGTCGACCTCCGCCGGTCGAAAGAATCGCGGATCCTGGGTCACGTAGTGCTCCCAGTCAACGATTCCTACGCGCTCGAAGGCCACGGACAACAGTTCGCGAATGGTGTGTGTCCGGTTCGTGGCGATGACGAAGTCATCAGGAGTGTCCTGTTGGAGCATCCGCCACATCGCATCCACGTAGTCGCCGGCAAAGCCCCAGTCGCGGCGCGCCTCCAGATTGCCCAGCGCAACGCTGTCCTGCAGACCGAGCGAGATCCGGGCCACTGCGCGGGTGACCTTCCTGGTCACGAACTCGTGCCCTCGACGGGGGCTCTCATGATTGAACAGGATCCCCGAGCAGGCGAACGCGTCGTAGGACTCCCGGTAATTCACGGTCATGTAATGACCGAACGTCTTCGCGACGCCGTAAGGCGACCGCGGGTGGAATGGCGTGCTCTCGCGCTGGGGATTCTCGCGGACCTTGCCGAACATCTCTGAGCTCGAGGCCTGGTAGAACCGGACGCCGCTCATGTCGTTCTGGGTGTGGATGCGGATCGCCTCGAGCATGCGCAGGACGCCCATGCCGGTGATCTCCCCGGTGAGTTCGGCTTGCTTCCAGGACAAGCCGACGAAGCTTATTGCGCCGAGGTTGTAGACCTCCTGGGGCTGGGCGATCTCGAGTGCTGCGATGAGACTCGACAGATCTGTGAGGTCGCCCTCCAGCAACTGGATGTTAGGGATGATCTCCTCGACGGTGGCGATCTTCGGATTGCTCTGCCCGCGCACGAGGCCGAAGACCTCGTAGCCCTTGGCGGCCAGCAACTCACCGAGATACAGACCATCCTGTCCAGTGATCCCGGTGATCAGCGCGCGTGGCATAGAGCAACTCCTGTGGTCATGTCGTGGACTTGGGTGCCCCGGTGCGCAGCATGCTAATGGCGATCCGGATGAGGCCATGTCTGGAGGTTGCCTCGTGGACCGCGAGCACGACTCCGATCGCCACTGCGGTGCTCCTGACGATCTCGCCCGGGCTGTCATGCCAGAAGGCGAGCAGCACCAGATGACCGGCCGCGCCGGCAACCATCAGAGCCGGCAACTTCCGGCTGCGCCGAGCCAGCGAGAACGTCATGTGGACATTGAGCACCGCCGCCATCGTCATCACGAGCGCCAACGGCGCCAGGAGCGCAGCGCCAGCGGCGAAGTCGTCGCCGAAGGTCAGCGACAGCACGCTGCCTGGAAGCAGGGCGAGGATTCCCGCGATGAGCAGGCCCAGCGCGATCGTGACGCCCATGGTCAACATGACGGAGCGTTCAGCCCGCTCGCCACGCTCGAGCGCCGCTGCTGCTCGTGGCAGCAGCACCAAGGCCAGTGCCGAGGGGGCGAACAGGGCGATCTTGCCGAGCAGCGCTGCCCCCGAATATGCCCCGGCCACATCGGCTTCCAGCGTGGCCTTGGCCACGAGTACGTCCACGTTGGTCATGCTGGCGAAGGCGATCAACGCGACCATGGCCGAGCCCGGATGGAAGGCAACCGGCCGCTTGGGCCCGTGGCGCGCCGATCGCAGTGCCGGCGCGATCATGGCCAGGCCCACGACCGTTGCCAGGGCCATCGCCAGCATCGAGCCCGTGAGGCCGGCTACGAGCACGAGGAGGGGCAGCAGGATGGCGCGGAGCAACCCCAACGGCCCGGCCAGTAACGCAGAGAACAGGCCGAACCTCTCCAGACCCTGGGCGACGCCGGTCCCCACGATCAGCCATACCAGCAGGACGATCCAGATCCCCGCGACGACTGGTAGCCAGATCGTCGACAGGTCGAGCCAGTGCAGAAGTAACGGACTGATGGCGACCAGAGCCGCCGCGAGTGCCAGACCCAGGACGAAGCCGCGCCGGACGAGGACGGTGACCAATCCGGCCAACCCCGCGTGATCCCCGGCGCCGCGCATCCGGGCGACGTCCCGCGCAACGGCGACCTGCAATCCGTTGACCGGCCACGCGATGATCGTCGAGTAGGCGACCATCGCCGTGACCTCGGCGAACTGTTCGACCCCAAGTCCCCGTGCGGCCAGCACGTAGAACAGGTAATTGCCGGTGTGGCCCACGACCGAACCGGCCAGGACGATGATTCCCGCTCGCACACCCGGACGGTTGACCAGTCTCGCGCGTGCCCAACTCGTCATGTCGCCACGCCGACCTGCTTGGCTGCCTGCAGCGCCCGTCGATAGCTGATGGCCGTGGCCGCAGCGGTCGACTCCCACGTGAACCGGCCCGCTTGGCGACGTCCGTCTGCAGCGAGTCTGCTGAGGGCGACGTCGTTGGCCAGCGCCGCGCTACATCCGGCACGCAGTGTTTCCGGCGATCGGGCATCGACGTAACAGACCGCGTCGCCCCCGATCTCGCGCAGGACCGGAATGTCAGAGGCGAGTACCGGACAGCCCCGCTGCATGGCCTCCAGAAGCGGAAGTCCGAAGCCCTCGAACAGCGACGGGCAGATGTAGAAAGTGGCGAAGTGGTAGAGCGTCTCGAGCGTTGGGGCCGACAACCAGCCGGCGAGCAGGACATCTCTGTCGAGACCCAGCTCGCCGACCAGCGGGCGGAGTGGATCCGTACCGTGACTTCCGGTGATGACCAGGAGCGGCCGCTGGTCCTGTCGCAATCCCGCCCAGGCGCGCAGGAGAACGTCGAAATTCTTGTGCGGCAATCGGTTCCCCGTGGTGAGCACAAACCGCCGCCCCGGTGGAGCACCCAGTTCCGCCAGCAGACGCGGGTCGGACACCCCGGGGACCGGAGCCGAGGCAGCCAGTGGCACGACGTCCACTCGATCCGGGCTGATCCCGAGGTACTGGTGGATGTCCGCCGCCGATGAGCGCGAGTCCGTGAGCACCCGGGTGGCCGCCCGCGCTGCTCGCTTTGAGAGCAAGGACACCCCGCGGGCAAGTCGGCCCTGGATCAGCTCGGGATGTCGGAACGAGAGCAAGTCATGGATGGTCACGACAGTCGGCAGCAGCCGTACGGCTGGCCCAAAGTTCGCCGGTGAATGCAGCAGGTCGGCGCCGATCCGTCGCGCCGCAAGGGCAACCAGGGCGACTTCGGCCGCCGCCCAGGTCAGCCGATTCTCACCCGAGACGGGCAGCTGCCGGACCTCACCCGGGAACCAGTCCGGCGCGGTGGCGCCGAGTTCCCTGCTGGTCAGCCCCACAAAGCGGAAGTCGGGGACAGCGTCGGCTAACGCGGGGAACAGGCCCTTGGCGTAGGTCTCTGTCCCGCCCTTGCGACCGGTGAAGTAGACAAGGTCGACGGCAACCTTGATCGGCCTGCTCATGCCCTGATCCCCGCCCGCCGATGCTGCTCGGCTGACAGGACCCCGAGCAGGACGTCTGCTGCGGCAGTCATGGTCTGGGTCTTGACCGCATCGCAGAACCAGGCGTAGGTCGCAGCCCGCAGTGCCGCACCGGCCGTCACCACGTCGACGATTGCCCGGCCCAGGACTTCGGGATCAGTACTCGCGGCGATCACCCCGTTCACCCACGGCGTGACCAGCTCGACGGACGCGTTGTCCGGTGCGGCAACCAGAACAACCGGTGTTCCCGCCGCGTTGGCTTCCACGACAACGATTCCGTATCCCTCCCGGCGCGAGGGATTGACCAGGCAGGACGCCTCTCGAAAGGCCTGGGTCAGTTCTGCCTCGTCAACGAAGCCGGGCAGGTCGACGACGTCGTGGAGGCCGAGGCGATCGACCTCTCTTTGCACGTTTGTCCGCTGTTGACCATCGCCGAACAGGCGCGCGCGAAGTGTGGGCAGGTCATTTCTCGCCCAAGCCAGCGCCGCTGGGATGGTGTGCACCTGTTTGTCGGGGATCATCCGTCCGGCGAAGACGAGAGTGGGTGGATCTATCGGTGTTAGCACCGGCTCCGCCGATGCGATGTCCTCGATCAGACCGGGACTGATGATGGGTGGCGTGCGCAAGCCCTCGGCGCGAAGGCGAGCGCCGTTCATCGCCGAATGGCAGCTGGCCAGCGGAGCCAGCAGGACCGCCAGCCGCTGCAACTGTCGGGCGATCCTTCCCGCGAACGGCCCCGCGTACTGCAGCCATTGCTCGGGACGCCAGACCTCGAGGAAATCGGCGCAGATAACCGTAGGGCGCCCGAGTAGCCCGGCCCGCACGGCAGGCACATTCACGGCTGGCAGTGCACTGACCAAAACTGCGTCGTAGCGTCCACGGTTGCGCAGGAAGTGTTGGAGGATCCGGAACGCGAAGCCCAGGGCTGGAAGCAACCGACGATTGCCCTGCGCATCGTAGAGCTGGGCGGGGGCTGCGATGGCGCGGACGTCGACGCCGGACATGGCCGGTGGTCGCGCCGTCCGTTGCCGCCGGGTGAGATAGGTGACCTCGTGACCGGCCTCGCTGAATCGCCTGGCGAAGGCGGCGTACTGCCGTTCACCGCCCCCGGTCGACGACGGAAACACACAGTCGTAGACGACCGCGATTCGCACGGTGGCTGAACTCAGCCTGAGACCGGGCGGCGCGCCAGGATCCACACGTTGCGACGCCAACCGGGCAGCCAGGTCGCCAGGACCAGCGCACGCGGGCGACGTTTGCGCTTGAACCAGCCCGACACGATGCTGCTTCCCGGCATGACCGACTCGTAAGACACAGTGAGCACCTCGAAGTCCTGATCGGTGAAGAGTCGTCGCATGGATGTGCGGGTCCAAGGCCGGCGATGTGTGTAGTCGTCCCACGCCCAGCGCTGCGCATCCGGCGAGGATGCGAAAACCCGGCCACCGGGCTTGAGGACACGATGCACCTCGCCGACGACGCTCACGGGATCCAGCAGGTGTTCCAGCACGTCCTTGAGGATCACCCCGTCGAACTCGGCATCGCCGATGGGGAACTCCTGCTCGAGATCGGCCAGGCGTACGTCGATGCCCTCCTCCTTGGCTCGCAGGACCGTCGACTGGAAGTTGTCCAAGCCGACGTAATCCGGGAAGTCCTCCGACAACCACGCGGTCCCGCATCCGACATCCAGAATCCGGGAGCCCGGCTGGAAATGCCGCACCACATCCTTGTAGTAGCCCGGCCGTCCATGCCATTCGTGATAGCCCACGGCGGACACTCTAAGTGGCCGCCGGACGTTGCTCCGATCCCGGGTCGGCATGCGGTAGGCGACAAAAGGTCGAGTCATCCGGCGTGTCGGACCCCAACCCCAGGTGACACTTGCGTCACCATTGACCGTTTCTATAGCTTTGGTAACACCGCGGGTGCATGCTCCTAGTCATGCCCACCGGAGGTCTGCGACGCCTCATTCTCGCGGGGACGGTTGTCTTCACCCTCCTCGGTATGGCGCAGTTCTCGGCCCCGCAACCCGCCGCAGCTGCGACCCAGGTAGAACTGTTTGGCCATGGCTACGGCCACGGGCGCGGCATGGGCCAGTGGGGCAGCTACGGCTACGCGGTCAACCACGGCTGGTCCTGGCAGCAGATTCTCGACCACTACTACGGCGGTACCCGGCTGCACAACCAGGGTCCGCGGGACTACTCGGTCCGGATCACCGGTCTCGACGGTGCCAGCAAGCTGACCTTCACGGCGGCGGCGCCGTACTACGTGGGGAACGTCTACGTCGGCGCTGGCTCCGGGTCGGTGATGGAACGCACGTCGACGGGTTGGCGGCTATGGACCCAGTACAACGGCTGCGCGGGGACGGGCGTCCGCTACGGCCCATGGGAACTGCCTGCCTGGACGCTGGTCGTACCAGCTGTGGCACCCACCAAGCTCACCGACCTACTGACCGTCTGCAACACCGGGGTGCACTACCGCGGGTCCTTCGGTCTGCCTCTCGAGGGTGGGTCAACCCGGGTGGTCAATATCCTGCCGATGGAGGACTACCTGATCGGTGTCGTACCGCGAGAATCACCGGCGAGCTGGGCCGATGCCGGCGGTGGAAGCGGGATGAACGCGCTCTACGCGCAATCGGTGGCAGCCCGAAGCTATGCCTCGACGGAAGCTCGATATCCCTACGCATGGACCTGTGACACGACCGCCTGCCAGGTGTACGGCGGCGCGGGAGTCAATGGCGTTTGGCTGGAGGACTACCGGACCACTGCCGCGGTGAAGGGGACTGCGGGGATGGTGCGACTGATGCCCAACAACGCCGTTGCCCGGACCGAGTTCTCCTCCTCCACCGGTGGCTACACCGCCGGTGGGACGTTCCCCGCGGTCCCCGACGCCGGCGATCTGGCCTCGCCCTACCACGACTGGCGGGTGACTCTGGCCGGCAGCGAACTGTCCCGACGGTATGGCATCGGGGAGTTCGTGCGGCTTCAGGTCACCGCACGCAACGGGCTTGGTGCAGAGGGCGGCCGAGTGCTGTCCCTGCAGATCGTGGGGTCGGTCAGCACGGCTACCCGGACCGGTGACCAGTTCCGCGAAGACTGGGGATTGCGATCGAACTGGTTCACACCGGTGGAACCGATCCATACCCTCTGGCTGGTCCGCAACCCGCCGTCGCCCGGCGCCGCGGAAGCGGTGTTCCGCTTCGGAAGCGCGAATGACACCGCCCTGGCCTGTGACGTGAACGGTGATCGCCGCGATGACATCGTGGTGTACCGCAACGGCTTCTGGTCGTTCCGGTTCCAAGTGAATGCCGGCCCGGCAGACTTGTTCGTGTCGTACGGCGATGCCAGCATGAGACCGGTTTGCGGCGACTGGGACGGCGATGGGGTAGACGGGATCGGCGTCTACGACGTACATGGCAACTTCTGGCTTCGCAACACAGCCTCGCCAGGGTCACCGGACTTGCTCTTCCAATTCGGCTGGGGCGCCGCGGTGCCGGTCGTGGGCAGATTCGGCGGCAGTGCGGACGGAATCGGCATTTACGATCCGGCCACGGGAAAGTGGTACCTACGACTCACCGCCAGCCCCGGCGTCGCCGACCTGCAGTTCGCTTTCGGTGGTTGGGCCGGGGTTGTCCCCGTCGTTGGTGACTGGAACGGCGACGGCATGGACGGCATCGGTGTGTTCTCTGCAGGCGCGTGGTACCTCCGCAACACTGCGACTCCCGGCCCGACGGACCTGCGGTTCGACTATGGCGGTAACGGCTACCTGCCCGTCGTGGGCAACTGGGACGGCATCGGCAGCGACGGGATCGGAGTCGTCCGGCCGGACTGAGCATGCGGCCGATGGCCGCTAGCCTTCAAGAATGCGTGTCGGCGGTCGGAGCCTGTCCATGTGGGGACGGGAGATCGGCCATCCCCGCAACTATCGGGCCCTGTGGGCGGCAATCAGACTGACCCCTGCCCCGCTGCGAAACGTCTGGCGCTACCTGACAGCATCCGGGACCTACCCGTACTCACCAGCGGTCCGCACACCCACCGGCATCGTCGCGCCGAGGCTCGACAGTTTCCACGACATGATGACGTTCAACGAGATCTTCCTGCGAGAGGACTACCTGCTCCCCGAGCAGGCAAGAACCGTCGTCGATCTGGGCTCGAACAGGGGCATCAGCGCGCTGTACTTCCTTACCCGAAACCGCGACGTGCGCGTGTGGTTGTACGAACCGGTACCGGCCAATCTGGAGCGGCTACGGGCCAATCTGGCCGGGTTCGAAGACAGATACCGGCTCCACGACGTTGCCGTCGGCACCCAGTCGGGCTCGATCAGTTTCAACGTCGAGCCCACCGGCCGGTACGGAGGCATCGGGGTGGCAACCGAGGAAGCCATCACCGTCGTGTGCAAGGACATCAATACTGTGGTTGCCGCGGTCCTGGCGACCGAACCTCACATCGACCTGCTCAAGATCGACATCGAGGGACTGGAAATGGAAGTGGTCGAAGCGATCGACCCGACGTACCTGCCCCGCATCCATGCGATCTGCTTCGAATGGGAAGCGCCGGACCTCCAGCCTCTGAACGAGTTCTACGACTCGACGTTCTTCAACGAGACCTACCGGCTGACCCTGCGCACGTGATCTGAAGGCACGTCCTCGCAACCAGGTCCGAACACCACTGGGCGGCCGGGTAGCTTCTGCGGACGTGAAGGCCCTTCGTAGATTGATCGTCCGTGCTGCCCTGCCGCAGGAGTTGCTCCCGCTCAGCGAGCTCGTGATGAATCTGCGGTGGTCATGGCATCCGCCGGCCCGTGATCTGTTCGAGAGGGTCGAACCGAAGGTGTGGCAGGCCTGCGATGGTGACCCGGTGCGCCTGCTGGGTCAGGTCAGCTCACAACGGCTGGCGGTCCTGGCTGCCGATCCGGACTTCCTCGAGCGAATGCGGGCTGCGTCCCAGGACTTGCACGCCTACCTGGCCGAGCCGCGTTGGTACCAGTCGGTCATCGACCAGGCCAGCGGGGAGGAAGGCACAACAGTGACCCGCTGGCCGGCGGCGATCGCATACTTCTCGCCAGAGTTCGGCATCACCGAGGTGCTGCCGCAGTACTCCGGCGGCCTCGGAATTCTGGCGGGTGACCACCTCAAGGCGGCCTCCGACCTCGGTGTGCCGCTGATCGGGGTAGGGCTGCTGTATCGCTCGGGCTACTTCAGCCAGAGCCTGTCTGCCGACGGTTGGCAACTCGAGCACTATCCGGCTCTCGACCCGCACGGCCTTCCACTGTCCCTGGCCCGCGCAGACGACGGCACTGCACTTCGGGTCGCCGTCGAACTCCCCGACGGAGGGCCCCTGTTCGCACAGGTGTGGATCGCCCGGGTCGGCCGGATCCCGTTGCTCCTGCTCGACTCCGACATCGAGGAGAATGGAGCCGCCGAGCGAGCCGTCACCGACCGGCTCTACGGCGGGGGAGAGGATCACCGCCTTCGCCAGGAACTTCTGCTGGGGATCGGCGGAGTCCGTGCGATCCGCGCCTACTGCGCACTCACCGGGCACCCGCAGCCCGAGGTCTTCCATACCAATGAGGGACACGCCGGGTTCCTCGGCATCGAGCGGATTCGCGAGCTCACCGACGCGGGACCGAAGCTCACGTTCGACACGGCGCTCGTGGCGGTGCGCGCGGGCACGGTGTTCACCACACACACCCCGGTCCCAGCCGGAATCGATCGGTTCCCGAGGTCACTCATCGAGGCTCAGTTCGCGAACTTCGGTGCCGGTATCCCGGTCGATCGGTTGCTTGCTCTGGGCGCCGAACAGGACGGGGACAAGTTCAACATGGCGCACATGGGGCTACGCCTGTCCGGTCGGGCCAACGGTGTCAGCAAGCTGCACGGCGAGGTCAGCAGGGACATGTTCGCCACTTTGTGGCCGGGCTTCGACCATGACGAGATCCCCATCAGCTCGATCACCAACGGCGTCCACGACCCGACGTGGCTCGCCCGAGATATCCAAGACCTGAGCGTTGCCGGCACGTGGCCGGCGGACATCTCGGATAAAGACATCTTTCAACTGCGGCGCCAGCTTCGCGGCCAGCTGATCGCTGAGATCCGCCGCCGCCTGCGCTCCTCGGCGCAGGCTCGGGGGACCCATCCGGCTGAGCTGGCCTGGGTCAACTCAGCTTTCGATCCTGATGTCGCCACTATCGGTTTTGCCCGCCGGGTTCCGTCGTACAAGCGGCTGACCCTGATGTTGCGCGATCCGGATCGGCTTCGCGCGCTGCTCCTGGCTCCGCACCGGCCGATGCAGCTGGTCATCGCCGGCAAGAGCCACCCTGCCGACGAGGGGGGCAAGAAGCTGATCCAGGAGATGGTCCGCTTCGCCGATGATCCAGAAGTCCACTGCCGCATCGCGTTCCTGCCTGACTACGACATCGGGATGGCGCGCTACCTCTATTGGGGCTGCGACGTCTGGCTCAACAATCCGCTCCGTCCGCTCGAGGCCTGCGGTACGTCCGGAATGAAGTCCGCGCTCAACGGTGGCCTGAATCTCTCGATCCGCGACGGCTGGTGGGACGAGATGTATGACGGCCAGAACGGCTGGGCGATTCCAACCGCCGACGGTGTGGAAGACATCAACCGGCGGGACGATCTCGAGGCCGAAGCGATCTACGACCTACTGGAGCAGCATGTGTTGCCCAGCTTCTACGAGACCGACGCGGCCGGTCTTCCCTCGCGCTGGATCAACATGGTGCGCCATACGGTCACCACGCTAGGTCCCAAGGTGCTGGCGACCCGGATGGTCCGCGACTATGTGACCGAGCTCTACGCCCCAGCCGCGGCGGCGTCGGCAGAGTTTGCTCCTGACGACTTCGCGACCGCTGCAGATTTTGCGGCGTGGCGCTCGACCGTCACCGCCGCGTGGCCAGGTGTTCGGGTCGCCCACGTGGAGGCCTCTGGCGACGGTGACATCCCAGAACTCGGGGCGCCCCTGCTGTTACGGGCCCAGATCGAGTTGCCGGGGCTCACGCCCCGCGACGTCGACGTCCACGCGGTGTACGGCCGGGTCGATGACCACGAGCAGCTGCACGACGTCACTACCAGCCCGATGCGATACGAGGGTAGTGACGCAGACCAACACTGGTATGTCGGAGAGTTGCCGCTGACCCTGAGCGGCCCATTCGGCTACACCGTCCGGGTGCTGCCGGCCCACCCCGGGCTCACCGGCCCGGCTGATCTGGGGCTGGTCGCCACGGCCGCGAGCTGAGCCCTCAGCCCTGCGGTCCGGTGGCGAAGGTGATGATCGTCCAGCCGAGCAGCAACCGGTCACCCTCCTCGAGGCGGCGGGCCACACCTGAGTCGAGCCGGGTCCACTCGGTCGCAGAGGCCGAGGCGATGTGCGTTCCGTTCAACGAGCCGAGATCGAGCAGGTAGATCTCGCTACCCCGGATCTGAATAGCGGCGTGGGCACTCGACAAGACGTTCTGGGTGTCCTCGATGGCGATTGCGCGAGCCCCGCCGTTGACGACGAGGTCGTGTTGCTCCGGTCGGCGACCCAATACGAGGTCATTGTCGATGCTCAACTGTTTGCCGTCGTCGAAGAGCAGTTGCGGGATCGGTGCCGAAGGCGCCCACATTTGGGTCGAAGCCGCACTGCCGGCGAAGGAGCCAGTCGTGCCAGTGGGATCGACCTCGGCCGGCGCGGGCTCGGCTGCCGCCGCCGACGAGGACGGCCGATCGAACGAGGAAGACGCGGCTGGCGATCGCATAGAAGGCGAGCTACGTAGGCCCGAGTCAGCGATCAGGAGGGCGCCGCCACCGGGCACCACCCCCGCAGTCAAGTCGGTGAGTTCGGCCAACTCGGCGGAAATGCCAGCCGCTGACAGACCCCGCGGCGGCGTGCCGACGGCGATGTGGCCGTCGGCGCGGAACGAGGTGGCCAGCCAACTGCCACTCGTCGCCCGACCGTCGACTTCGCGATCCCCGTCATGGACCCGGCCTTCGCCGCGCCACAGGGCGGTCCAACCGTCCCCATTGGGCACCGCGATAGCGAAGGACCCAGCCCCGTTCGGGGCATTTGCCGCCACCGCGCGGAGAATTCCGGGGGAGCCGGCGCCGGTGAGTTGGGCACAGGACAGGAGCACCTCGGCGAACTCGCGGTCGCAGTCGGGGCCCACCCAGACGACACCCGCGCCTCTGGCGACCAGGCCCGGTCCGGACTGCACCTCGCAGCGTTGCGACATGCCGGTCACTCTAACGACCGGCTCGCACGCTAGGAATGCAGCTGGAAGTTCGGCCGCTGGTTTGATGATCAGGTGGGGAGGCATCGATACGTGATGGAAGCCCCCATGGGTGTTCGTGATGCCGCCGACATCGTGATCGACATGGAAGAGGTCAGCGTTGTTCGTGGCAACACCACGCTCCTGGGCGCTGTTTCGTGGACCGTAGAACTCGACGAGCGCTGGGTGATCCTGGGACCCAACGGTGCGGGCAAGACGACCCTGCTCCAGCTCGCTGCAGCCCTGCTGCATCCAACCAGCGGCCAAGTCCAGTTGCTGGGTGAGCCGCTCGGACTCACCGACGTCTTCGAGCTTCGTCCGCGGATCGGCTTCGCCAGTGCCGCGCTCGCCGTGCGGATGCAGCCGGGCGAGATCGTGCGCGATCTCGTGGTCAGCGCCGGCTACGCGGTGCTCGGGCGCTGGCGTGAGCGCTACGACGGCCAGGACCTCGACCGGGCCATGCACCTGCTCGACCTGATGGGCGTCGCCGCGTTCGCCGACCGGCCGTTCGGCACGCTGTCGGAGGGAGAGCGAAAACGCGTGCAGATCGCCCGTGCCCTGATGCCTGACCCGGAGATCATGTTGCTCGACGAACCGGCGGCCGGGCTGGATCTGGGCGGCCGGGAGGACCTGTTGGCCAGGCTGTCAGACATCGCCGACGAACCGGATGCTCCGACGCTGATCATGGTCACCCACCACGTCGAAGAGATCCCTGCCTCGTTCAGTCATGCGATGCTGCTGCGGGGCGGACAGGTGGTGAGTTCCGGTCTGATTCGCGACGTGATCACGTCGGCGAACCTGACCGAGACCTTCGGGCTCCCGCTAAGGCTGACCCGGTCCGGGGAGAGGTATTTCGCCCGGCGCAGGACCGCGCCGCACGGCCGGCCCTAGCCGAATGTCCGGATCCCCCCCGGCCTCCGGCGGGCTCGTCGAGCGCGAACGGGAACTCGACTGGCTGGCTCAGCAGGTGGATCGACTGGTCACTGACGGCGACGGCGGCATCGCGGCGATCGAAGGCCCGGCCGGGATCGGCAAGAGCCGGCTGCTGAGCGAGACGGTGGAGCTGGCTCGGTCACGCGGTGCAAACGTGCTCTTCGCGCGGGGTTCGGAACTCGAGAACCAGTTGGCCTTCGGCGGCGTCCGGCAACTTCTGGCCGCACATATAGACGCGCTCGACCCGGCGGGCCGGACGGAGGTCCTACGGGGGCCAGCGGCTTGGGCGGTTCCGGTGCTCGACAACACCGCAGAGCCTGCGCAGGACCTGGGGGACCCGCTGTACGGACTCGCTTCGGTCTCCATGAACCTCGCCGAGGAAAGGCCCCTGCTAATTGCCGTCGATGACATCCAGTGGCTCGACGAGGCGTCGACGATGTTTCTTGCCTACCTGGCGAGGCGAATCGAGGGACATCGCATCCTTCTCCTGGTCATCCACCGGGGCGAGGCCGGTCGACCGCAGGACGCGCTGCCCGACCTGCCCGCTCCGGTGGAGACGCTGCATCCGGGGCCCCTCAGCCGAACGGCAGTCGGAGAGCTCATCGAAACTGTTCTGCACTCTCCGGCGTCGGCCGCTCTGGCCGAGAAGTGCTGGCGCGTTACCGGAGGGACGCCGTATCTGGTCGAGGAGGTCGCGCGCGCGATGGTGGGCCTGGAACCCGGGGCTCGCCTCCGCGCGGTCGATGAGGTGGGTCCGACCTCCATCGGGCGCGCAGTGCTCAAGCGCATTCAACGGCTTCCCGACACCGCGGCCCTGCTCGCCCAGGCGGTGGCCCTCTATCCCGCCGGCACGAGTCTTGCTGACGCCGCTGCAGTTTCCGGGGTTGACGTACATGCAACGGCGCTCGCGGCTGATGACCTCATTTCGGCCGCAGTCTTTGCTCCGGGGCCACGCCTGGCGTTCCTGCATCCGGTCATGCGCACCGCGGTCTATCAACAGCTAGGAGCCTTCGGCCGACGCCAGGGACACGCCCGAGCCGCAGATGTGCTCATCGCTCGGTCCGCCGACCCAGAAGAGGTCGCCGCCCAGCTGCTTGCCGGCGAGCCGTCGGGGAAGGACGACTACGTCAGCATCCTGGAGGCGGCGACCGACCGGGCCGAACGCTCCGGCGCGCTGGGCGCAGCCGTCCGTTACCTCGCCCGAGCAGTGGAGGAACCGCCACCGGCCCACCGGCGAGGCGGGCTGCTGCGCCGCTTGGGTCGACTGCAGATGGCGGTTGCCGCGTCCGAGGCCGAGGCAACACTTCGGCGGGCTCTGGATGAGTTTCCCGGAGGAACCGAGCGGATCGATGTCGCGGTCGATCTGGCACGGGCAAGCCTGGCCAACTCCCATGCTGACGACGCAGTCGAGGTTCTGCTCGACGTGCGGGATCAAGCCGCGCACGACTCAGAGCGATCACTCCTGGTGGATGGACTGCTCGCGGCTACCGCCTGGGAATCAAGTCGATTTCCCGACGTGTATCAGTCCGTGGTCGAGGCACTGCCGGAGGACTTACCCGGACGCACGCCGGGTGAACGGGTTGCCCTGAGCCAGGTCGCGGCCCGTCTGTTCGATCGATGTGAGCCACACGAGCGGGTGACCAGCATCCTGGAGCGGCTGGTCGCGGATGACGGTATCGGGGCGGGCGTCGAGGCGGCCGAGACGGTCGACGTCGTGCATCTGTTGATCTCCTGCGGCGCCCTGGAGGAGGCCGAATCGCTGTGTCGCGGTTGGCAGGGCCAGGCGCGGTCGTGGGGACGAGACGACCTCTACCTCGCCAGCCAGGTCGCGCGCGCCCGGATCCTCTGGTTCCGGGGCGAGATCCGCGAGTGCGAGGGTGTCGTGCGGCTCGCGCTCGAGCTACCGGACGTGTCTCCGGCGATACAGGCAATCCTGTGGCTCTGGCTCGCATCGATCTGCAGCGCGGAGGGCTCCTACGACGAAGCCAGCCGCTGGCTGGATCTCGCGGCCGTCCACGGGGCGGCGTTCGGGATGGATGTGGCCATCTCGGGACGTCGAGGCGAGCTGGCCCTGGCCCGGGATCGGCCCGCGGAGGCGGTCGAACCGCTGGAGATCGCGAGGGCGGGACTGGAACGGCGCGGCTCGACCAATCCAGCGGAGTCGGTCTGGCTGGTCGACCTCGGCGAGGCGCTGGCAAGGACGGGCCGACAAGAAGAAGCAGAGATCTTGCTGGGCGCCATGCTCGCCGACGCACAGCGCTTCGGTGTCGCACGTCCGATCGGGCTGATCTCGCTCGCGTTGGGACGGGTCCTACGCGGGACGGCTGCCCTCGGACACCTGACCACTGCCGTGGAAGTGCTCTCGTCGTCGCCGTACCGCTTCGACGAGGCACGGGCCCGCCTCGAACTCGGCGCCGCACTCCGCCGGGCCAACCGGCGGACCGAGGCGCGACCGCACCTGCGCCGCGCGCTCGACTTCGCACTGCGCCAGAGGCTGCACCCGCTGTCTGCCCGAGCGCACGAGGAGTTGCGGGCAGCCGGCGCACGCCCGCGACGACTCCTGCTGAGCGGCATCGGAGCGCTGACACCGAGTGAGGAACGGATCGCTCGACTCGCCGCATCGGGCATGACCAACCGGGAGATCGCCAGCCACTTGTTTTTGACCGTCAAGACGGTGGAGATGCACCTGGCCAGCACCTTCACCAAGCTGGGGATCGCCTCCCGGCGGGAACTGCCTGAGGCCTTCAATGCTGCCGGTCGGACCGAACCGGAGTTCGGGTCGACCCGGGATCGCACATCCCATCCCAAATCCCAGGGTGCGCCCCTGTAGCGAACGCTTCGACTCCACGACTGTCATGACTGCCATGCCCACACGGGGTGTCCAGGAGTGAAGGAGTCGACATGTATCCACTGAGCGGAATGATCTCCACCTGCGTCAGGCCGCGCCCGATGAACCTGTCCGGTTTCGCCCGGGCCTCGCGCGGGCCGCGGGCAGGCGACCGCCCGCCCGCGGGAAGTGAGCAGGTTCCCGAATCGAGCGTCAGCTTCCCGGGCGCCGAGACTGCTGATGATCGGGGCGTGGTTCTCGTCGGCGGAGACCTTGAACCGGCGACGCTGCTCGCGGCTTATCGGCGTGGCCTGTTCCCGATGCGGGACGGCAGCGGTGCGCTGGCCTGGTGGTCTCCTGACCCACGCGGCATCCTGGATCCGAGCCGACTACGGGTCAGTTCCTCCCTCAAGCAGGCCTGCCGGCGCTTCGAGATTCGCGTGGACACCGCCTTCGAGGCCGTGATCGACGGCTGCGCCGACCGGGGGCATGACGAGTACCGGTGGATCACCCCGGAGGTGCGCATGGCCTACGTCACCCTGCACCGAATGGGTTGGGCGCACAGTGTCGAGGCATGGACCCGGCCGACGAATGGTCGCGCTGAGCTGGTGGGCGGCCTGTACGGGGTCGCGATCGGCGGCCTGTTCGGTGGTGAATCGATGTTCCATTCGCGTCCCGACGCGTCCAAGGTCGCCCTTGTCGCGCTGGTCGACCTCCTCCGTCAGGACACCCACGACGGACGGTTGATCGACGTCCAGTGGCTGACCCCACATCTGGCTTCGTTGGGCGCAACCGAGATAACCCGGGGGGAGTACTGCGCTCGACTCACCGGTGCCCTGGCCGGCCCCCTGCCGTCGGCTTTCGCCCGCACACCATGAACAACGCCACGGTGCAGCGGCTGAGTCTGCGGGGCAACCGCGACTTTCTCGCCGTTCTCGGATCGCAGTCGGTGTCCGGGTTGGGAGACGCCATCTCGCTCACGGCGATGCCGCTGCTGGTGCTCTCCCTGACCGGGTCCGGGGCCATGATGGCGGTCGTAGCTGCCCTGCAAGTGCTCCCAGATCTGGTCCTGGGGCTGCCGGCCGGAGCAATGGCCGACCGGTGGGACCGGCGCCGCATGATGATGTGGACCGACCTGGGGCAGGCCGGATTGACGGCATTGATCCCGCTCTCGTTCTGGCTCGGCCTGCCGACCATGGCCGTCATCCTGCTCGTCGTCCTGCCCGTGCATTCCCTCCGAGTCTTTGGAACCGCAGGTTTCACCAGCGTCATGCCCGACCTCGTCGGGCGCGACAACCTGGGCCGTGCCAACGGCTATCTCGAGGCTGCTGTGAGCGGCAGCTTCATCCTCGGCCCGGCGATGGCCGGTTTGCTGGTCTCCACCATCGGGCCGGCCTCGACGCTGGCCATCGATGCCGCATCCTTCGCCGTATCGGCCGGATGGCTGGCCACTGTCCGGCGGCCACTGCGGGCCGACCGCAGCGGCGAGCAACTCAGGATCCTTGCCGACATCAGGGAAGGAATCCGCTTCGTCTGGCACCGGCCAGTGCTGCGCTCGATCATCGGCTATTGGGGCATCATGGCGATCGCAACGGCCGCACTGATGCCGACCCTGGCCTACTTCATCGTCGTCGACCTGCGGCTGGGTCCGGAGTTCTTCGGCTTCCTCGGTAGCGCGTGGTCGCTGGGCTACCTCGCCGGCTCGCTGCTCGGCGGACGGGGAAGCTCGGCTGGCTCCGGCGGCCGGATGGTGACCGGCGGTGCCGTGGTCGGAGCCTGCCTGGTCGCGATCGCGGTCACCCCGGAGCCGCTGATATGTCTGGTGGTCGGGTTCGTCCTCGGCGCGGGCCTGGGTGTGCTTCTCGTCTCGTACATGACCCTGCGCGCCAGGCTCACCCCGGACCGACTCCTCGGGCGCGTGGGCAGCACCGCACGAACTCTCACGTTGGGCCTGCAGCCGGTCGGGTTGCTGGCCGGCGGCACGCTGCTCCACGCATCGACCGGCGCCCACACGCTGGCAGCCATGGGATGCGTCGCCATCCTGGCCAGCCTGGTGTTCGGTCGATCCGGCAGGCTCCGGTCGTCGGTCGAGCCGAACAGCTAGAACCGCCACTGCAAGAACTGCCGGACGCCCCCAGTGTTGCTCAAGTGAGGCTAACCTAACTAAGGTCAACGGTGCTGGGCGATCCGACCGGATCGCGGCATCCGGAGGTCTCGTGCGCACTAGAACGCAAGCCAATCGCCGTCAACGGCTCACGACTATGGGCTCACTCCTGAGCACGGCGCTGCTCATCGGCGTACTGAGTGCCTGTGGCGAGTCCGGGGCGGGCGCGGACGGCACGGACGGGAGTGGTGGCGGCGGCGGGTGTACCGGCGGAGACGTCAGCTATGGAGAGGTCGACGAGGAAGTCGCTGCCGCTGAGGTCGACGAGGAAGCCTTGGTCGTGTACTCGGGACGCAACGAGGACCTGGTCGGCCCGCTGCTCGAGCAGTTCACCGAGGAGACCGGCATCGACCTGTCGGTGCGTTACGGCAACACCTCGGCGCTGACCGCGCAGATCCTGGAAGAAGGCGACCAGAGTCCTGCCGACTTCTTCCTCTCCCAGGACGCGGGAGCCCTCGGCGCGCTCGGTAACGCCGGTTGCCTGGCGGCCCTGCCCGAGGAGTCCCTGGAAGTCGTCGATCCCCAGTTCCGCTCCGACGACGACAACTGGGTGGCGCTGACCGGTCGTGCACGCGTCGTCGTGATCAACCCGGAACTGGTCGCCGAAGCCGACCGTCCGACCACCCTGCAGGACGTCCTCGACGAGCGCTGGTCAGGTCAGGTCGGCATCGCGCCGAGCAACGCCTCCTTCCAGGCCTTCATCACCGCGATCCGGGTGCTGGAAGGGGAGGACGCGGCGCGCGAGTTCCTGGAGGGGTTGGTGGCCAACGATGTTCAGACCTACGAGGGAAACGGTGATGTCCTGGCAGCGGTCGACTCAGGCGAGATAGCGATGGGGCTGATCAACCATTACTACCTCTACGAACTGGCTGCCGAGGTCGGGGAAGAGAACCTCAACGCCGAGAACGTTTTCCTCCAGGACTCGAGCGCGGGATCGCTGGTGAACATCAGCGGCGCGGGTCTGGTCAGCGGCTCTGACCGGGGCGAGGACGCTCAGGCCCTGCTGGACTTCATGCTCTCCGACACCGCTCAGACCTACTTCGCCGAGCAGACCCACGAGTACCCGATGATCGAGGGCGTGGCGCCCCCAGAGGGCCTGCCCACCCTGGAGGAGATCGACCCACCGGATCTGGACCTGGCTGATCTCGACAGCCTCGGACAGACGCTGGCACTGATCAACGAGGTGGGCCTCACCTGACCCTGGCCCTCCCCCGCGACCGGCGCAGTCAGCGGCGCCTCCCGGCGCTGCTGACTGTGCCCGCGTGCCTTGCGGCGGTCATCGCGCTGCTGCCGCTGGGCTACCTCGTCGTGGTCGCGGCCCGGGCGGACCCGGCGGTACTGCTCGCCCAACTTCTCCGACCGCGCAGCCTGATGCTGCTCGGCTCCAGCGTTGGACTGGCAGCAACGGTCACCGCCGTCTCAGTCGTTCTCGGGGTGGGAGCCGCGTGGGTGATCGAACGCACGCAGCTGCATGGCCGTCGGGCGTGGGGCGTCCTTGCTGCGTTGCCACTTGCCGTTCCCTCCTACGTCGCCGCATTCAGTTGGATCTCGGCAGTCCCGGATATCGCCGGCTTCACCGGGGCGGTGGTGGTCCTGAGCCTGTGCTGCTTCCCGTACGTCTATCTCCCCACCGCAGCAGCATTGCGGCGGCTCGACCCAGCGATGGAAGAGGCCTCCCGGTCGTTGGGCGTCGGGGCGTTCAGCACGTTTTGGAGGATCACCCTCCCGCAGTTGCGACCCGCGGTGGTCGCCGGCGCACTGCTGGTCGTGCTTTACACGCTGTCTGATTTCGGTGCCGTCTCGATCCTGCGCTACGACACCTTCACCCGGGTGATCTTCACCTCGTTCAATGCCAGCTTCGACCGCACTCCAGCAGTGGTGCTGTCGGGCATGCTCGTCCTGGTCACCGCCGTCATAGTGATCGCCGAGGCCCGTACTCGTGGTCGCGCTCGGTACGCACGCCTCGGATCTGGCGCGGCCCGGCGCACGTCTCGCATTGCTTTGCAGCGCATGCGAATTCCGGTCTACGGGGGGTTGGGACTGCTGGCTGGCGCCGCACTGGGACTGCCCATCGTGACGATGGGCTACTGGCTGTCGGTGGGCCGTTCGGGCGAGTTCGACCTGCCGCGGATCCTCGAGGCAGTCGGTGGCTCACTGGTCCTTGCCGGCGGCGGTGCCGTCGTGACAATGCTGCTCGCCCTGCCGGTCGGCCTGCTTGCGGCCCGGTACACCGGACGGCTTCCAGGCCTCCTGGAGCGCGCGACGTACCTGGGGCACGCTGTTCCAGCTATCGTGATCGCGCTGTCACTGGTGTTCTTCACCGTGCGGTACGCCATCGACTTCTACCTGAGCATTCCGCTCGTGCTCTTCGCCTATGCGGTGTTGTTCCTCCCCCTTGCCGTGGGAGCCGTGCGAGCTTCGGCAGCGCAGAGCCCTCCGCTGCTCGAGGAGGTGGCCCGCTCCCTGGGTCGGGCGCCGCGACAGGTTCTGCGCACCATCACCCTGCCGCTGGCCGCGCCCGGGATCGCAGCGGGCACGGCCCTGGTATTCCTTGCGGCGATGAAGGAGCTCACCGCCACCCTCGTGCTGCATCCAACCGGGATGGACACCCTCGCCATCCGCTTGTGGAGCGAGACGTTCACCAGGTCATATGCCGCTGCTGCCCCGTACGCTGCGTTGCTGATGCTGGTCTCCGCCATCCCCACCTATCTGCTCGGCCGCGACCGACGACGTGGTGGCGCCGTCCCCGACCCGACTCAGGGGCACCCTGCGACGATAGGTACGAGCGGCCAGGCGCATGCCCGAGGCACGCCCTGGCTGGGGTCAGCGTCGTACCACACTTCCCCTGATGTAGGGCTACGGGACCCATGAGCGAGCTCAAGGTCAGCGGAATCGAGAAGTCCTTCGGCGGTACGGCGGTGCTGCGCGGGGTGTCCCTCGACGTGCCGCAGGGGACGATCGCCGCCGTGCTCGGACCCTCCGGGTGCGGCAAGACCACCCTGCTGCGGATCATCGCCGGTTTCGAGACTCCCGATGCCGGCGAGATCGAGATCGGCGGGCGGACGGTGACCGGCCCGTCGATACACGTGGCCCCGGAGCGGCGCACGATCGGGTTCGTCCCGCAGGAAGGGGCGCTTTTCCCGCACCTGAGTGTTCGCGGCAATGTCGCCTACGGCCTGGGCCGCTCGCGGGAGCGGGCCGTCCGCGTGCTGGAAGTGCTGGATCTCGTTGGACTTGCGCACCTCATCGACCGTATGCCGCATGAGCTGTCCGGCGGGCAGCAGCAACGCGTGGCAGTCGCGCGGGCATTGGCACCCCGTCCGGCGCTGGTGCTACTCGATGAGCCGTTCAGCGCCCTGGATGCCGGGCTGCGCACCGAGGTCCGCGCAGTCGTCCGGGCAGCCCTGCGCGCCGATGGTGCGACCGCCGTCCTGGTGACGCACGACCAGGAGGAGGCGTTGTCCTGCGCTGATCTGGTCGCGGTCATGCAGCACGGCAGGATCGTTCAGGCTGCCGACCCCGTGACGGTCTATCGCGCGCCCCGCGACCTCGAGGTGGCCACGTTCCTGGGCGACGCGGTGCGGGTGCCGGCAACATTCTCCGAGGGGTTCGCCGAGACGGAGGTGGGCCGGCTGGAGCTACGCGAACCCCGACCGCCCGACGGCGAGGGCATCGCACTCATCCGCCCGGAGCAGTTCGTCGTCGTCGACCGCAACGGCGGCCCGCCGCCGACGGGCGGCACGGGATCGGCAGTCGCTGCCACGGCGGCGCAGCAATCCTTTCTCGGGCATGACGCGCTGCTGGCTGTATCGCTGTCCTCCGGCGCGGTGGTGATCGCACGGGCCCTGGATCCTGGTCCGGCCGGAGAACGTCTGGTATGGCTGTCGGTCCGCGGGCCCGTCAACGGTTACGCACGTGAGGAACTGACGCAGTAACTGTCGTGGTCACTCGCGGGAAGACCCAGCGCTTGTAGGCCGTGAACCGGATGATGGTCCCGATGGCGATCGAGGCGATATTGGTCAGCTGGAGGATCAGGGGGTCTGACTGGTCGAGGCCGTAGTGCACGAATCCGATCATCAGCAGACTCAGAACCAGGGTGAGCGTGTTCACCAGGATGAAGATCGGGTACTCGCGACGGATGCCGGTTCGGGCCCGATGCGAGAAGGACCAGTACCGGTGCATGAAGTATGCGGTGGTTGTCGTGATCGAGGTTGACGCGATCTTGGACAACAACGCATCAGCACCGACGACCGCGTACATCAGCTGAAAGATGGCGACGTCCAGCACGAAATTGAGCGCGCCGACCACGCCGAAGGCCGACAGTTCCTTGAGCAGAACGCGCCAGGTGTGGCGAAGCCGCAGCTTCAGCGTTGTCGGGCTGCTCACCCGCGCGAGCCTACGTACGACCATCCGAGCGATTCAGGCGGGGACCATCCTGGCCGAGCGAGCGCTGGATAAGCTCGGGTCAACGATGGCACCAAATACTGGAAAAGACGGTACCTAGAAACGGAGCGCGCGTGGCAGGCGGAGAGTTCGTCACCCTTGAAGTGGCAGATGCGATCGGAACCATCCGCCTGGCGCGACCACCGATGAACGCGCTCAACCGCCAGATCCAGGAGGAGATCCGCGCCTGCGCGCTGGAGGCCGGTGCTCGCGAGGACATTCGTGCGGTCGTCGTCTACGGGGGCGAAAAGGTGTTCGCCGCGGGCGCTGACATCAAGGAGATGAGCTCCCTCGGTTACAACGACATGGCCCTGCGCGCCCATGAACTCTCGGGCTCGTTCAGTGCTGTCGCGGCGATCCCGAAGCCGACCATCGCGGCAATCACGGGGTATGCGCTGGGTGGCGGGTTCGAGCTCGCGCTGTGTTGCGACTTCCGGATCGCCGGCGACAACGCCAAGGTGGGCCAGCCCGAGATCCTGCTGGGCATCATCCCGGGCGCCGGTGGGACCCAGCGCCTGGCTCGATTGGTGGGACCGGCCAAGGCCAAGGACATCGTCTTCACCGGGCGCTTCGTCGACGCCGCCGAGGCACTCGAGATCGGCCTGATCGACGCAGTGGTCGCACCGGATGACGTCTATTCCAGCGCCAGGCAGATGGCTGCGAAGTTCGCGAAGGGACCGGCAGCGGCGCTGCGGGCCGCCAAGGCCGCCATCGACGGAGGACTGGACGGCGATCTGGCCAGCGGCCTCCGGCTCGAGAGCACCTTGTTCGCCGCGCTGTTCGCCACTGAGGACCAGAAGATCGGCATGGCCTCGTTCATCGAGAACGGTCCCGGCAAAGCCGAATTCACCGGCCGCTAGGAGTGTCAAGTTGAGCGGCCGGGCGGAGCCTGAGACCTTTCTTGGCCGGGGTCAAAGTTGACTGGCGTCAGCCGAGCCGAGGTCGAGGCGGCGCGTGACGATCCCAAGTTGGCGAACGTGCTCTATCACGACTGGGAGAGTCAGACCTACGACGAGAAGTGGTCGATCTCCTACGACGAGCGCTGCATCAGTTATGCCGAGGAGCGTTTCGCCACGATCGCTGGGCGGGACGGCTGGCCCTACCCGCACGCCCTGGAACTCGGCTGCGGCACGGGTTTCTTCCTGCTCAACCTGATGCAGGCCGGTGTGATCGAGCGGGGCAGCGTCAGCGACATCTCCCCGCGAATGGTGGCGGCCGCCTTGCGTAACGCCGAAGGGCTGGGGCTTCGCGTCGACGGCCGGGTCGCGGATGCCGAACTCATCCCGTACGACGACGACACGTTCGACCTCGTGGTCGGTCATGCGTTCTTGCACCATCTTCCCGATGTCGAGCAGTCCCTGCGCGAGACGCTGCGGGTTCTCAAGCCGGGTGGCCGGTTTGTCTTTGCCGGCGAGCCGACGAAGTGGGGGGACAGGGTGGCCCGCAGGCTCGGACAGGCGACCTGGTGGACGTGGACCCGCGTGACGCGGCTGCCCCCGCTGCGGGAATGGCGTCGGCCGCAAGCCGAACTCGATGAATCCTCCGCAGCCGCGGCGCTGGAATCAGTCGTCGACCAGCACACTTTTGCTCCGAACGACCTCCGGCGAATGGCACTTGCCGCCGGCGCGGTCGACGTGGCGGTGAAGACCGAGGAGTTGACCGCTGCCTGGTTCGGCTGGCCGGTACGCACCTTCGAAGCCGCCGTACCCAAGGGCAAGCTCGGCCTCCGATGGGCGAATTTCGCGTACCGCTCCTGGCTTCGACTGTCCGCGGTGGACAGCCGGATCCTTTCCCGGTTTGTGCCCGAGGCGCTGTTCTACAACGCGCTGGTCACCGGCGTGAAACCACACCCGCCGGCGCGACTCACCGGCTCCGGGGGCTAGACCACCTCACTCGTCGGGGTCCCGGGACTGCTCGGCCCCACGCGCCTCGGCCCCGGTCTGGCCGGCATAGCCCTCGTCCTGCCCGGCGGCACGTCCGACGAATACGCCCGACTCACCCGTACCCGTGGTCGAAGGACTGTCGGCGCCCTCGGCCGCCGCGTCCCCGCCGGTCGGCCGCCCGGTCGCCTCGGCTGGGTCGTCCGGAACATCCGACTCTGCTCCGCGCTGCGTGTCCACGGCCCTCCCTCGAACCGGCCCGGATCGCCGGCTGCTGCTCGGCGGCCACGTTACCGTTGCCGGCGTGGCGAAGGGGTCAGCTGACAACGCGGGCGGGCGACCGGCGTTCAAGTTGGTCTCAGCGGCCTCTCTGCGCTGGGTGGTCCGCCATCGGGCGTGGACCCCGTACTACCTCATTCGCTATGCGCGGCTGATCCGGATGCGGCTGCTGCGGCCATCGGTCATCTTCGAAGGCATGGTGTTTCTCGGTCGCCGAGTCGAGCTTGAAGCGCGACCCGGTTATGGGCGCATCATCCTCGGCCCATGGGTTCATGTCGGCGACGGGACGGCCCTGCGGGCGCACGAGGGCACGTTACGGGTCGGCGCCAAGGCGGTCTTCGGCCGGCACACGATAGTGAACTCCTATCTGGATGTGGAGATCGGGCCAGGTGCGCTGATCGCGGATTACGTCTACATCGGGGACTTCGACCATCGCTACGACGACCTCGACCGGCCGATCAAGGACCAGGGCATCGTCAAGACACCCGTGCGCATCGGCGGTGGTTGCTGGCTCGGCGTCAAAGCCACGGTGCTACGCGGATGCACGGTCGGTGACGGCGCTGTCGTCGGCGCGAACTCGGTGGTGACTCGGCACGTCCCGGCGGCCACGGTCGTAGTCGGGGCTCCGGCGAAGGTGGTCGCCGACCGCCAGGCGGCGCACGACGTGGCAGCCAAGACCCGTCAGGCGCTGGCCGACATCGAGGACAAGACGGCTCGCGCTGCCCGCGCTCATGCCGCCGGAGTCGCCGACTAGCGTGGCAACCATGGCAGCCACTGAGGCTCAAAACATCATCGAAGGCCACGGCGGAGATCTCGCTCTTGCCGCCTTACGACGGTACGGCGTCGAGGAACTGTTCACTCTTTCCGGCGCCCACGTGTTCCCACTGTATGACGCCCTGCACACCTCGGGGCTACCGATTCACGATGTCCGCCATGAAGCAACGGCCGTGTTCGCCGCCGAGGCCACGGCCAAGCTGCAGCGACGTCCGGCGGTTGCCGCGCTGACCGCCGGCCCCGGTGTCACCAACGGGATCAGCGCGGTGACGACAGCACAGTTCAACGGCTCGCCGGTCATGGTCATCGGTGGGCGGGCACCGCAGTATCGATGGGGTTCGGGCTCCCTGCAGGAGATCGATCACGTACCGCTCCTCGCGTCGATCACGAAGTACGCCTCGACGAGCACCAGCGTCGAGGGGATTCCAGACGACGTGGACCGCGCGATGCAGGCCGCCCTGTCGGGCCATCGCGGCCCGGTGTTCCTCGATGTCCCGATGGACGTCTTCTTCAGCCGCGCCGAGGTGCCCGGCCCGTCAGGCAACCCACCGGTCCGACCGCAAGCGGATCCCGACCAGGTGGCGGCTGCCGCCCGGGCGCTGGCCGAGGCGCAGCGGCCGGTCGTGCTCGTGGGGACTGACGTTTACGCCGACGGAGCATGGGATGAACTGGCCGAGGCGGCCCGAGTGCTCCGGGTCCCGGTGTTCGCCAACGGGATGGGCCGCGGTTGCCTGCCGGCCGATGACGAACTCGCCTTCGCCAGAGCCCGTCGTACCGCATTCCAAGAGGCCGATGTCGTTGCTGTCGTCGGGACGCCGTTGGACTTCCGGCTCGCCTTCGGCGACTTCGGGGCTGCGCGGCTGGTGCACATCGTGGACGACGAGAGCCAGCATGCCGGTCACGTGAAGGCATCGGTGCGGGTCAGTGGAGATCTGAGGTCTGTGCTGGGCGGGTTGGCGCAGTACAACGCAACCCGTGCCGATCATGAACCGTGGTTGGCGCATCTGCGCGAAGCCGAGACCGCGTCCCGCGAGAAGGAGAGCGCCGCGCTGCAAGCGGACTCGGACCCCATCAAGCCGAGTCGGGTGTACGGCGAACTGCGCAGGGCGCTGGACCGCGACGCGGTAGTCATCTGCGATGGCGGCGATTTCGTCTCCTATGCCGGGAAATACCTCGACTCGTTCACCCCTGGATGCTGGTTGGATCCCGGCCCGTACGGCTGCCTGGGCACGTCGATGGGCTACGCCATGGGGGCCCGGCTGTCCCGCCCGTCGGCGCAGGTCTGTGTAGTCCTGGGGGATGGCGCGGCGGGGTTCTCCCTGATGGACGCCGAAAGCCTTGTCCGGCAGAAACTGCCGGTCGTGATCGTTGTCGGCAACAACGGCATCTGGGGCTTGGAGAAGCACCCGATGCGGCAGTTGTACGGCTACGACGTCGCCGCGGACCTGCAGCCCGGTCTGCAGTACGACCAGGTGGTGAGCGCTCTTGGCGGGGCGGGTGAGACGGTGCGCAAGCCAGGCGATCTGGCGCCCGCGCTGGCTCGTGCGTTCGACGCCGGAGTTCCCTACGTCGTCAACGTCCTGACCGACCCCGGCGACGCCTACCCAAGGTCGTCCTCCCTGGCCTGACCCGAAGTTGATCATCGGCAAACCGGGCATTAATTTGGCGAAGATCCTCGATTTGCCGATGATCAACTCGGTCTGAGCAGCGGGTCACAGCAGGCGGGAATCCAGATGAGCCCACGGGCCGTCAATGCGCCGCCACTCGGCCGCCAGCTCGGCAGCCCGTACTGGATCGGCGTCTAAGGCGCCGCGCAACCGCTGGAACCGGGAGGAATGCGTGCCGATCCGATCCCTCGCGTACTCGACCGCGGAATTCTTGCTGACCATGAAGGCCCAATCACTTGCCAGAGCCAGGTAGGCCTCGCGGCAGAGCTGATCGAGGTCCCGGTCACGGACCGCTGAGCGTCGCGAATCCACAGTGGAAAGGAGTTGTTTGCCCAGGACCTCGCCGGCATCGACGATGTCAGCGACCTGCGGACCGGCCCACACCCGCCAGTCCTTGCCCGAACCCCAGGACGAAGCACGGATCTCGACCGGGGCGCCGACATCCCCGGCCTCCTCGGCGCCCTGCAATGTAGTAACGCGTACGCCGGCCTGCGGAAGGAGCCGCAGCACCTCCTCCAGCCAGACGGGGCCCTCGTACCACCAGTGGCCGAACAGTTCTGTGTCATAAGCCGCAACTGTCAGCGCCCGGCGGCCGGTCTCGGCGGTGAGGTCGACCAATCGACGGCGTACGACGTCGACGAAGTCCTCGGCATCTTGCCGGGCCGTCGCAGCAGCCCGGTCCGGGTCCCAGGGCGCTTTGTCCTCTGGCGCCGTCTGGCGGCTCGTGACCCGAGCAGGGCGAAAGCCGGAGGCATGGTCGAACGTATGAAAATCGCGGTAGGCGGGATTGCCCGGGTATCCGGACTTCGGTGACCACACCCGATAGGTCACGTCGAGATCGCGCCCGAAGACCAGCACGTCAGAGGCGCCAATCGGATGGGCCTGCGCCGTACGACCGTGCAGGGAGGGCCCGTCCACCAACAGCCTTCGCACACCCAGTTGGGAATAGGTCTCCTCCAGCCCGGGTCGGTACCCGCATTCGGGAGCCCAGATTCCGGTCGGTCGGTGGCCCCAGCGCACCAGTGCGTCATCGAGGCCGGTGCGCAGCGTGTGAGTCACCAGCCGGTCGTCGAGGAGCGGCAGAAACGGATGTGCGACCGGCCCGCCGAGCAGTTCAACCACTCCGGCGTCGGACAGGGACCGCAGAATCGGCGAAGCGCCGCGCAGCCATCGGTCCTCGATGTCGGCCAGGCAGGCACTGGCCGCTGCGTACTCGAACCGCGCGAGTTCGCGCAGGTGCGGCTCGCTGCGGGCGGCGAGTTCCCCGGCCCGCAACAGCCAGTTTCCGGTCCAGTGGTGGATCTCGTTGAGGCAGTACGGGTCGTCCAGCATGTCCGCCACTGTCGGAGTGATGCCGAGCGTCAGCAGGTCCCGGCGCCCTTCGGCAGCAAGCCGTTCGCAGACTGCGACGACCCGGCGCCAAGAGGAGGTGAATGCCTGGTGCAGCCATTCCTCGCCGACCGGCCAGGCCCCGGTGTGGGCGACCCAGGGGAGGTGGGTGTGCAGGACCAGGCAGCAGGTGCCAACCTCCGCAGGAATCCGTGCGGTGACCAGACTCACCTCTTCCGCGGTTTCGGCCTTCGGCTACCCGTCAGTAACATCGGGGTCGAGAGTCCATCGGAGCGAGCCTGCCAGACTGCTGGACACCGCTACAAAGAAAGCAACACAGCCGACACGCAAAGATGCGGACAGGGAGTTCTTAGGGCATGAACATCGTCGTCCTGGTCAAGCAGGTACCCGATTCCGGCAGCGAGCGAGCACTCGATCCGGCCGACAACACCCTGGCTCGCGCCTCGGCGGACAACGTCCTCAACGAACTGGACGAGTACGCCATCGAGGAGGCCCTCCAGGTGAAGGAGGCCCACGGCGGTGAGGTCACCATCCTTGCCATGGGCCCGGACTCGGCAAGTGACGTGATCCGCAAGGCGTTGTCCATGGGGGCCGACAAGGCGATCCATGTCAATGATCCAGCCATTCACGGCTCCTGCGTGATTGCGACGAGCGCGATCCTGGCCGCAGCCCTGGGCACGGTCGAGTGGGATCTGGTCATAGCCGGTGCACAATCCACCGACGGGGGATTGACCATGATGCCGGCCCTACTCGCCGAACGTATGGGAGTCGCCCACCTGTCGGGAGCCCGCAAACTGACCGTGGACGGGACAGAGTTGACCGTCGAGCGCCAGACCGATGGTGGCTACTGGGTCATCGAAGGACAGACCCCCGCGATCGTCAGCACGTGGGACACGATGAATGAGCCGCGGTACCCGTCCTTCAAGGGGATCATGGCTGCCAAGAGCAAGCCGGTCACAACGCTGAGCCTCGCCGATCTCGGTGTCGCTGAGTCGGAGGTGGGCCTGGCTGCGGCCACCAGCACGGTGCTGGAGTTCGCCAACCGCCCACCCAAGGGCGAGGGTGTGCAGGTCAAGGACGAGGGGGACGGCGCGACGAAGCTCGCGGACTTCCTCGCGTCGAAGAAGTTCATCTGAGGGCCGGGGAGTAGCCGCGATGTCTGAAGTACTGGTTCTGGTGGAGACCGTCGCCGACGGGAACGGGGTCGGCCTCAAGAAAGTCACCCTCGAGATGCTGACTGCTGCGCGCACCTTGGGTGAGCCCTCGGCGGTCGTCGCTGGCGCAGCCGGTACGGCAGAAGCGGTCCAGGAACGACTCGCGGAGTACGGCGCCGCCAAGATCTATGTGGCCGAATCCGACGACATCGACAGCTACCTGGTGGCGCCAAAAGCCGAGGTGCTCGCCAAGCTGGTTGCCGATGCCTCACCTGCGGCGGTGCTGCTGCCCAGTACGCAGGAGGGGAAGGAGGTCGCTGGTCGGCTGGCCCTCAAAATCGGCAGCGGTCTGCTGCATGACATCAGCGAGGTCGATGGTGACGGCACGGCGACCCAGGTGGTCTTCGCCGGTGCGGTCATCGTGAAATCGAAGGTGGCCAAGGGGGTCCCGATTTACACGGTTCGGCCAAACTCGGTCGCGCCCGAGCCGGCGCCTGCAGCCGGTGCAGTCACCCCGGTCGAGGTCCCGATCAGCGATGACGCGAAGAAGGTGAGGGTCGTCGAACGCAAGCTCGAGGCAAGTGGTGGCCGCCCGGAGCTCACCGAGGCGTCCATCATCGTCTCGGGCGGTCGCGGCGTGGGCAGTGCCGACAACTTCGCGCTCATCGAAGGGTTGGCCGACTCCCTCGGCGGCGCGGTCGGTGCCTCCAGGGCGGCGACGGACTCCGGCTTCTACCCGCACCAGTTCCAGGTAGGGCAGACCGGCAAGACGGTGTCCCCGCAGCTGTACATGGCGGTCGGCATCTCCGGGGCCATCCAGCACCGGGCCGGCATGCAGACCTCGAAGACAATCGTGGCAATCAACAAGGACAACGAGGCACCGATCTTCGAACTTGCCGACTTCGGCGTCGTGGGGGACCTCTTCCAGATCGTCCCGGCGTTGACCGACGAGATCACCAAGCGCAAAGCGTGAGCGCGAAACGCGAGCGCACGGATTCTTGTCGATACCGCCGGCCCCGTACCGAACGAGCCCGCCGCCCTGGCCTGGAATGTGTGAGCCCCGCTCGGATGTGAGCGTTTCCGCGTTTGACGCGGCATGCCCGTGGAGGCGGTTAGGCTTTCCGGCAACATGACCTACCTCGACCATGCGGCCACCACGCCGATGCTTCCGGCGGTGGCTGCGGCGATGGCTGCCCAGTTCGCCGCGGTCGGCAACGCCTCGTCCCTGCACGCCTCCGGGCGGGCCGCTCGGCGGGTGGTCGAGGAGTCCCGCGAGGCGATCGCCGCTGCGCTCGGGGCACGTCCCTCCGAGCTGATCTTCACCTCGGGCGGCACCGAGAGCGACAATCTGGCAGTCAAGGGAATCTTCTGGTCGCGCCGGGAATCCGACAGCCGCCGCCGGCTGATCATCAGCGCGACCGAGCACCACGCGGTGATCGACTCCGTTGTGTGGCTGTACAAGCACGAGGGTGCGCAGGTCAGCTGGTTACCGACCGACACCCATGGCCGGGTCAGCGTCGACGCGCTTCGCGCGTGCATCGAGGAGGAGCCGGACGACGTCGCCCTGGTCAGCATCATGTGGGCCAACAATGAGGTCGGAACGGTCAACGACATCGCCGGTTTGGCGCAGGTCTGCCGGGCCTACGGCATCCCGCTGCACACCGACGCCGTCCAGGCCGTCGGGGTGCTGCCCGTCGACGTGGTGGGCAGCGGGGTGGATGCGCTGACCATGACCGGGCACAAGCTCGGTGGCCCGTACGGGGCGGGGGTTCTGATATTGCGTACGGACGTGAGCGCGACGCCGTTGGCCCACGGAGGAGGACAGGAGCGTGACGTACGGTCCGGAACCCTGGACACACCCGCAGTGCGCGGCCTCGCCGTCGGTGTGGACGCCGCAGTGGCCGGTCGCGTCGACCGAGCACCGCGGATCGCAGCACTCAGGGATCGGCTTGTGCGAGGTGTCCAGGACGAGATCCCCGACGCGGTGCTCAACGGGTCTCCGCTGGACTCCGTCGTCGCCGACGGTCCGGGCCGCCTGCCGGGCAACGCGCACCTTTCCTTCCCCGGTTGCGAGGGAGACGCGCTACTCATGCTGCTCGACGCGCGCTCGATCGAGTGTTCGACCGGATCTGCTTGCAGCGCAGGCGTTTCACAGCCCAGCCATGTGCTGCTCGCCATGGGTGCCGAGGTGGAGCGGGCTCGGGGCTCACTGCGCTTCTCCTTGGGCCACACCTCAACCGATGCTGACGTCGATCACTTGCTCGAGGTCATCCCCGCCGTGGTGGAGCGGGCCAGGCGGGCCGGCCTGTCCGGCGCCCGCCGCTGAGACCGGCACCGTGAAGCAGCTGCTGTGAACGTGATCGCCGCAATGAGCGGCGGCGTCGACTCAGCGGTAGCTGCGGCCCTGATGGTGGAGGCCGGCCACGAGGTCACCGGCATCCACTTGGCCCTGGCCAGCACTCCTGATGCGTCCCGGACCGGATCGCGCGGTTGTTGCACCGTCGAGGACGCCAACGACGCCCGACGGGTATCTGATGTCCTCGGCATACCGTTCTACATCTGGGATCTGGCCGAGCGCTTCCGGGCCGAGGTCGTCGACGACTTCGTGGCCGAGTACGCGGCCGGCCGTACGCCGAATCCGTGCGTTCGTTGCAACGAGCAGATCAAGTTCGCCGCCGTTCTGGACCGTGCCCTCGCGCTGGGCTTCGATGCCGTCGTCACCGGGCACCACGCCCGGCTCACCGACGGGGTTCTGCGCCGGTCGGCGGACCTGGGCAAGGATCAGTCCTATGTGCTGGCCACGCTCACCAAGAGGCAGTTGGGGCTTGCCGTCTTTCCCCTGGGCGAGATGACCAAGGACGAGGTACGCCGTCAGGCCACGCGTCGCGGCTTGCTGGTCGCCGACAAGCCGGACTCCCACGACATCTGCTTCATTGCCGACGGCGACACCCGTGGCTTCCTCGGCAAGCACTTGGGGACCCGGCCGGGCGACATCCTCGACGACGAGACCGGAGCGGTCGTCGGTCAGCACGACGGGGCGCACGGCTTCACCGTGGGTCAACGGCGAGGGCTCGGTCTGGGAACGCCTGCACCGGATGGGCGGCCGCGATATGTGCTGTCCCTCTCGGTGGCCGACAACACGGTCCGGGTCGGTCCCGGGGCCGCCCTGGAGGTCGGCAACATCCGTACTGGAGAGCCGGTCTGGCACGCGGACGTACGCCCGGGGGAGTCCTTCGACTGCACGGTCCAGCTGCGCGCGCACGGCCTGATCAGCCCGGCCACCGTCACGTCGTACGAGAGCCACGCTGATGTTGTGCTGCACCGACCGCAACGAGGCGTCTCTGCAGGCCAGACCGCCGTCTTCTACGGCGGGGCCGACGCCGACATCGTGGTCGGCGCGGGACGAATCGAATCAGCCGCTCGCGTATTGACCAATGCCTCATCACGGTGACATCTAGCCGACGGCAGCCCGACTGGCCTCCGGCAACCGGGATCGGTTCTCTTCCGGGCGCCGATCCCGTTGCCGGCCTCCGGCAGGTCTTCGACGCGCTGCCGGACGGTCCATATTCACCGGAGCTTCCCGAGCGAGGTCCCGGAGCGGACATGATCGGTCGGGGCGCCGGGCTGCTGCTGGATCTTCCGGTAGATCTGCAACCCAGCGGTTGGCGTTTCGTAGCCCGACCGGGCATGGACCTGCGCCGGACCCGGGACTTCTGGGCGCGCGACCTCGATGCGCTCGCCCAGGAGGCCGGCGACTACCGGGGGTGGTTCAAGCTGCAAATCGCCGGTCCGTGGACCCTGGCCGCCAATGTCGAACTCCATCGCGGGGACAAGGCCGTGGCCGACCGGGGGGCAGCGCGCGACATTGCTGAGTCTCTGGCTGCGGGATTGGTCGAGTACCTGGCCGCGGTGGGCCGAGCCATGCCGTATGCGGATCTGGTCGTACAACTCGACGAGCCGAGCCTTCCTGCTGTCGTGCGTGGCGCAGTGCAGACGTCCAGCGGTTTCGGCAATCTGGAGGCGATCGAGGAACCAGTGGTCGAGGCTGCCCTGCGGATGGTCCTCGCCGCCGCCGGGGAGGCGCCGACTGTCGTTCACTGTTGCGCCGCGGAGGTGCCGATCGAACTGATTCGCCGGACGGGGCCGACGGCGCTCAGCCTCGACCTCAACCTGACCTTTGACCAGGATGAGCTGGGTGTGGCGATCGAAGCCGGCACAGGCCTCCTACTCGGGGTCGTGCCGAGCACGGACTCCAGATTGCCGGTTCCACGCGAGACCGCCGACCGGGTGCGGGACTGGTGGCGACGGCTCGGTTTCGATCCGCAGAAGTTGCCTGGGGCGGCCACGCTCACCCCCACGTGCGGCCTGGCCGAGGCCAGCCCGGGGTACGCGATGGCCTGCATGACTCACCTTCAGGCGGCCGGCCGAGAGCTCGCCGCCGGCTGAGCCGGGCGGGCTCAACCGGCAGAGGGGACGGATAACGTTTGTCCGTGGCCATCCCGGAAGGCGCCGTAACACCTACCGACGACGAGATACCTGCGCCGGTGCGCGCAAAGCATGCGGATCTGGTGCGGGAGTTGGACGAGCACCAGTTTCGCTATCACGTGACGGATTCACCGACGATCAGCGACGGTGAGTACGACGCCCTCATGGCCAGACTCCGCGGGCTCGAAGATGCCCATCCGGGCCTGGTGACCCCCGACTCCCCGACTCAGAAAGTGGGCGCGACCTACTCAACGCTGTTCACCCCGGTCGATCACCTGGAGCGGATGCAGAGCCTGGACAACGCGTTCACCGAAGCGGAGCTCGCGGCCTGGGCGGTTCGGGTCGAGCGCGAGGGCGCCGCCGATCCGACCTACCTCTGTGAGCTCAAGATCGACGGCTTGGCGATCGCGCTCGTCTACGAGCAGGGCAGGCTCGTCCGGGCCGCCACTCGCGGGGACGGCCGCACCGGCGAGGACGTCACGGCCAACGTGAAGACGCTGGACAACGTGCCCACCCGGCTGACCGGCGACGACGTACCCGAGTTGCTCGAGGTCCGCGGCGAGGTCTACTTCCCGGTTGCCGGCTTCCGGGAGCTCAACCAGAACTTGGTGGCAGCGGGCAAGGCTCCGTTCGCCAACCCGCGCAACGCTGCTGCTGGATCCCTGCGACAGAAGGATCCGAAAGTGACGGCCAGCCGGCCGCTGCGCCTACTGCTGCACGGCGTCGGTGCCCATCGCGGGTTCGACTTCGGTCGGCAGTCGGAGTCGTACGAGGTGCTCAAGTCCTGGGGCCTGCCGACCAGTGATCGGTACGCGACCTTCTCTGACCTGGACGGGGTCCGCGAGTACATCCAGCGGTACGGCGAGCACCGGCACAGCGTCGAACACGAGATCGACGGCGTTGTCATCAAGATCGACGAGATCGCCCTTCAGCGGCGACTCGGCTCAACCAGCCGCGCGCCTCGGTGGGCGATCGCCTTCAAATACCCGCCGGAGGAGGTCAACACCAAGCTGCTCGACATCCGGGTCAACGTGGGTCGCACCGGGCGGGTCACCCCGTTCGGCGTCATGGAGCCAGTGTTGGTCGCGGGTTCCACAGTCAGCATGGCCACCCTGCACAACGCCACTGAGGTCGAGCGCAAGGGGGTCCTGATCGGCGACACGGTGGTACTGCGCAAGGCCGGTGACGTGATCCCGGAGATCCTCGGCCCCGTGGCGGCTCTGCGCGACGGCTCGGAGCGGGCCTTCGAGATGCCCACGCAATGTCCGGAGTGCGGCACGAGGTTGGCACCCCAGAAGGAGGGCGATGCCGACATCCGCTGTCCGAACGCCCGCTCCTGCCCGGCGCAACTGCGCGAGCGGATCTTCCACGTCGCCGGGCGCGGAGCCTTCGACATCGAGGTGATGGGGTACGAAGCGGCCGTCGCGCTGCTCGACGCGGGGCTGGTCGAGGACGAGGGAGACATCTTCTCCCTCGACGAGGCGAAACTGATCCGCTGCCCGTTGTTCACCAAGAAGGATGGAGCCCTCTCAGCCAACGGCGCCAAGCTGCTTGCCAATCTCGACACCGCCAGGGATCGACCGCTGTGGCGGGTGCTGGTCGGCTTGTCGATCCGCCATGTCGGACCGACGGCGGCTCAGGCATTGGCCCGCGAGTTCGGCTCGATCGATGCCATCGCGGCCGCCTCAGAGAACGAGTTGGCCGCGGCCGATGGCGTCGGGCCGACTATTGCGGCCGCTGTCGTCGAATGGTTCGCCGTCGACTGGCACCGCGACATCGTCGAAAAATGGCGCTCCGCCGGCGTACGGCTGGCCGAGGAACGGGTGGAAGAGGGTGACCGGCCGCTGGATGGCCGCACCGTCGTGGTGACCGGATCCTTGGAGCACTACAGCCGCGACTCGGCCACCGAGGCCGTGCAAGCCTTGGGCGGCAAGGTCACTGGGTCGGTCTCGAAGAAGACCGACTTCGTCATCGCGG
>JALZIX010000173.1 GCA_030860025.1 Actinomycetota bacterium | reverse complement strand
AACGTACGCCGCCGAGTTCTTCAGGTGGTACGCCGAGGAGGCCGTACGGATCGACGGGAACTTCACCACCGCACCTGCTGGCGCGAACAAGATGATGGTGACCCGCCAGCCAGTGGGCGTCGCCCTGTTGATCACCCCCTGGAACTTCCCGGCAGCCATGGCCACGCGAAAGTGGGGACCGGCGATCGCTGCTGGCTGTCCCACGATCCTGAAGCCAGCCGCCGAGACGCCGCTGACCGCATTGCTGATCGCCGAGATCCTGAGCGAGGCGGGGCTACCTGACGGCGCGATCAACGTTTTGCCGACCAAGAATGCGTCGGCCATCTCGGAGACCGCGCTGGCCGACTTCCGGGTCCGCAAGCTGTCCTTCACCGGGTCCACTGAGGTCGGTCGAGGTCTTTTGAAACTGGCCGCGGAAAACGTCGTGAACACCTCGATGGAACTCGGCGGCAATGCCCCGTTCCTGGTCTTCGCCGACGCTGATCTGGACGCGGCCGTCGAGGGGGCGATGCTGGCCAAGCTCCGTAACGGAGGGGAAGCGTGCACCGCAGCAAACCGGTTCTACGTCGAGGAATCCGTAGCGCAGGCCTTCGCCGACAAGCTAGCGGAGAAGATGCGGGCGATGACGATGGGTCGCGGCGACGAGGACGGCGTGAAGCTCGGCCCGCTGGTCAACGAAGCGACCGTCGACAAGGTCGATCGGCTCGTACGGGAGGCGGTTGGCCGCGGGGCGCGGGCCCTGGTCGGTGGACAGCGCCCTGACGGTGACGGCTTCTTCTATCCTGCAACCGTCCTGGTGGACGTACCCGATGATGCCGAATGCTTGCGGGAGGAGATCTTCGGCCCGGTCGCTCCGATCACCACGTTCACCTCGGAGGCCGAGGCGGTGCGCAAGGCCAACGACACCCCATTCGGGCTGGTCTCGTACGTCTTCACCGGCGATCTAGGTCGCGGGCTGCGGGTCAGTGAAGCCCTCGAATCCGGAATGGTGGGCATCAACCGCGGCGTGGTCAGCGACCCGGCCGCCCCCTTTGGTGGAGTGAAGATGAGCGGCATCGGACGGGAAGGGGCCCACGACGGACTGCTGGAGTTCCTCGAGACCAAGTACGTGGCATTCACACCCTGAGGCGGCCGACCGGGCTCCCGGAGGCCGACCCGCACATTCTCCGGAGAATGTCACATCAGGCAGCAGCTAGACCGCACATTCTCCGGAGAATGTCCGGAATCGCGTCCTCGCTAGGTTGGACGCCGTGTACGCCATCACGTTGCCGTCGTTCGGCGGTCCCGAAGTCCTGACCTGGACCGAGGTCGATGATCCGACCTGCGGCCCAAGCGAGATCGTCATCGACATCGCCGCGAGTGCCGTCAACCGCGCCGACATCATGCAGCGGCAGGGCTTCTACCCGCCGCCGCCCGGCGCCTCCGACATCCCTGGCCTCGAGTGCAGCGGCGTCGTGTCGGAAGTCGGCTCGGGGCTGAGCGGCTGGGCCGTCGGAGATCAGGTCTGTGCCCTGCTGGCGGGCGGCGGCTACGCGGAAAGGGTGAATGTGCCAGCAGCCCAGGTGCTTCCGCTGCCCGCGAGGCTGGAGCTCGTACCGGCTGGCGGACTCCCAGAGGTGACCTGCACCGTATGGTCCAACGTCGTGATGCTCGCCGGGCTCAACAGCGGGGACACGCTGCTCGTCCACGGCGGCTCGAGCGGGATCGGCACCAGCGCCATCCAGATCGCCCGGCTACTCGGGGCGACGGTCTACGTCACGGTCGGCTCCCAGTCCAAAGCTGACTTCTGCCTGGAACTCGGCGCGGCCGCGGCGATCACCTACCGCGAGGAGGACTTCGTCGAGAGGGTTGCCGAGTTGACCGACGGGCGCGGTGTCGACGTCATCTTGGACAACATGGGCGCCTCTTATCTCGGCCGCAACATCTCGGCGCTAGCAATGGATGGCCGGCTGGTCATCATCGGCATGCAGGGTGGGCGCAAGGGCGAACTCGACATGGGCGCGCTGCTGGCCAAGCGCGGTTCGGTGCATGCCACGGGTCTCCGAGCTCGCCCGATCGAAGGGCCGACCGGCAAGGGCGCCATAGTCGCCGCCGTACGGGAAAACGTGTGGCCTGCAGTCGCTGACGGCCGGGTACGCCCGATCGTCGACCAGGTCATCCCGATGCCGCAGGCCGCCGAGGCGCACCGGATCGTCGAGTCGAGCACGCACATCGGCAAGGTCCTGTTGGAAGTCCCCCGCTCAGTGTCTCGGTGATCTTGACGAAAGTGTCGTTTCAGCGGCCCATTTGGGGCCGTGAACCGACATTTACGTCAAGATCACGCAGCAGGATTCGCTGGGTCGACGGTCAGGCGAGGCTGGCTAGAGCCTCCAGAACGTGGTCGACCTCGGTCTCGGTGTTGTAGTGCAGAAGTCCGATTCGTACCGCGCCGCCTTCGGCATTGACGCCCATCGCGTTAAAAAGTTCGGTCGCGTAGTAGTCGCCGTCCCAGGCGCAGATGCCGCGTTCGGCAAGGAACTCGTTGACTTCGCGAGGATGTGTGCCCCGAACAGTCAGCGACAGGGTCGGCGTACGCCGGGCGGCTGAACCCAGCGTGGTCACGTGGGTCATCGACTGGGCGCCGTAGTGCAGTCGGGAGAAGAGGTCATTCTCGTACGCCTCGGCGGCCGTCATCGACGCCACGATGCGCTGGCGTCGTGAACCGCGACCGGGCACCAGATCGGCGAGATAGTCCGCCGTCGCGGCTAGGCCTGCATAGAGCTCGAATGGTGGCGTTCCCGTCTCGAAGCGCTCGGGAACGCAGTCCGGCGACGGGGCGAGCTTGTCCGGATGCAGGTCAGCGAGCAGCTGCGGATCCGCGGCGACCGCGCCGAGGTGCGGGCCGCAGAACTTGTACGGCGAGACGGCGAGAAAGTCCGCGCCGATCTCAGCGAGGTCCAACGGGATGTGCGGGGCGGCGTGTACAGCGTCGACGTACATCAGCGCGCCGACCTCATGGGCTCGCCGTGCGATCGAGGACACGTCGGGCCGGGTACCGACCGCGTTGCTAGCCGCGGTGACGGCAACCAGCCGGGTCCGCTCGTTCAGTAGTTCCCCGTACTGCCACTCCGGCAGTTCGCAGGTCTCGATGTCCACCTCGGCCCAGCGGACTGTGACGCCGACCGCGCGCGCCGCCTGCACCCAGGGCCGGATGTTCGCGTCGTGATCGAGGCGGGAGACGATGATCTCGTCGCCCAACTGCCAGGTCTTGGCCAACGCCCGGGACATCGTGTACGTCAGCGAGGTCATGTTGGGCCCGAGGACGACGCCGGAGGGCACGCCGCCGACGAGATCGGCGATGGCGCTGCGCCCGGCGTGTATCAACTCCTCGGCCAGCGCGGACGCTGCGAAGGGTCCCCCGCGGTTGGCCAGGGCGGTCCGCATTGTATTGCCCACCGCGGAGGCCACCGAGTAGGGCACGAGGCTGCCGGCGGCACCATCGACATGGACGAACCCGTCGGCCAGGGACATGAACTGACCCCTCACCCGGAGTACGTCCAACTCGGCGATGACGGAGTCGGGCACCATCACACCCTAGTCACGGGACCGCAGTCGGCGGCCTGGCTCGGACCGATTCATGTCCGCCGGGCACTATGGGGGCATGAGCGAACCAGAGCAGGCCCCCGCACAGCCGCAGGTGGTCGTCATTGGCCCGGACGGGCGACCCATCGGCACCCAATCAGCTGCAGACGAGGATGCCAAAGCGAGCATGCTCGCTGCCGGCCCAGGCCTCGATGGGCGCGAGGGTGCCGCGATAACCGTCGATCTGGGTGCGGATGAGGACGACGACGCTGGCCGGGAGGTCGGTGAAATGGTCTCCGAACCGGCCAAGGTGATGCGGATCGGTTCGATGATCAAGCAGCTTCTCGACGAGGTCCGGGCCGCGCCGCTGGACGAGGCGAGCCGTAGTCGGCTCCGGCAGGTGCACGAGCGCTCGATTCACGAGCTCGAGGGCGGCCTATCACCCGAATTGCGCGAGGAGTTGCATCGACTCTCCCTGCCCTTCGGCGAGGACACGACACCCAGCGATGCCGAACTCCGGATCGCCCAAGCGCAGCTCGTAGGGTGGCTCGAGGGTCTCTTTCACGGGATCCAGACCACCCTGTTCGCCCAGCAGATGGCAGCCCGGATGCAACTCGAGGAGATGCGCCGCCGTGCCTTGCCGGCCGGCTCCTCGACGGGAATGCCGGGTCAGCCGCACGGGCAGCCGGGGATGCCGGGCTATCCGGGTTCGGGCGACGGCACGGGCAGCGGCCAGTACCTGTAGCCGCCTAGGCCCTCCGGGCACTTTTTACGTGAAATGTGCCCTCAGGTGACCGCCTGAGGGCACATTTCACGTAAAAAGTGCCGTCGGGTGGTCGTTCAGAGGTGTTTGGCGGCCTCTCGGCGGGACAGCCCCGACATCTGTTCGCCGTGGTCGGCCAGATACCGCCGTACCCAGTTCGGATCTGTCTTGGCGTACTCACGCAGCGCCCAGCCGATGGCCTTGCGTACGAAGAATTGCTTGTGATCCAAGTTAGGCGCCAGACAGTCGGTGAGCAGTGCGAGGTCGGTCTCTGCCTTCGACTTGATCTGGGCAAGGATCGAGGTACGCCTGCGCCAGATGTCTTCGTCAGTGGACCAGACGCGCAGCATTTGCGCGACGACGGTGGGCTCGCTGCGCAGGATCGGCCCGACCCGGCGGATCGCCAGCTCGTCGACGTAGTCCCACCACCCCCCGCTCACGATCATGTGCTCGTACAGCGGCAGGGTCGCGGTGTCCTGGTACGAGGCATACCCCCGATATCCGGTCAACGCGATCGCGGCGTAACGCTCCTCGCGGTACTCGGCCTCGTCCCACAGCGCGCGTACCGCTGTCTCCCAACTGGAGCGGTCGGGCAGCACATGCTCCGCGAACAGCCCACGGGTCAGGCGCACCATCTCCGACTGCCGGACGCCGCGGTAGGGCATCGCCGACTTCATGTATCGCTGCTGACCTACCGCCCGCTCAGGATCCCCGGCCGCCGCCAGGCCCGCCCGTACGGCCTCTACCAGCTCTTGCACGTCCCTCACGATCCCGGACCTATTCGCCGGTTGGCTACCCAACCGCCGTTTGGGCAACCGCAAAGAGAGGTTGGGTAGCGAACCGGGCATCGGTGGTCAGGCGCGCGTAACTTCGGGGGCGCCCCAGAGGAGGCGGTCGAGGTAGTCCGCGACGCCGTCATCGTTGTTGGTCCCGGTGATGTCGTCCGCCACGGCGATCACGTCAGGGTGCGCGTTCGCCACGGCCACCGCCCGACCGACCCAGCCGAACATCGGAAGGTCGTTGGGCATGTCGCCGAAGATCAGTACGTCCCGGCGATCAACTCCGTACCGCTCGAGCGCCACCGCGAGACCGGTTGCCTTGGTGACCCCAGGTGGACACAGTTCGATGAAACCGAGCCCCGCGTGCGTCAGTTCCGCGACCGATTGCGGGACGACCGAGCGCGCGATGTCGAGCAAGACGTCCTGCTCGTGCCGGTCGGACTTGAGGTAGAACTTCAACGCCGGGCCGTCCTCGGGGAGGTCGGCGCGCACCAGCACCTCCCGGCCCTCGTTGTACGGCCAGCTGAAGCCAGGTTCGACGTACAGGACATGCCGGCCGTTGAGCGGATACTCGCCGGCGTAGAGCAGCGGCCCGGACAACTCCTCGATCTGCGCGGTGATGTCCAGCGCGAGCGAACTGGGCATCGTCACCTGATGCAATACCTCACCGGTGGCCAGGTCCCCCACGAAGGC
>JALZIX010000366.1 GCA_030860025.1 Actinomycetota bacterium | reverse complement strand
TGGCAACGGCTGGGCGTTCCAGGAACTCCCCGACTACTCGGCTCAGCCCTGACCGGCGCGCTGCATCTGGCGTAACTCCTTCTTGAGCACGCCGATCTCGTCGCGCAATCGGGCGGCAAGCTCGAACTGGAGTTCGCGGGCAGCAGCGAGCATCTGCGCGTCAAGCTGCCCGATCAGATCGGCGAGCTCGGCTGCAGGGAGAGTGGAGGCATCCAGCGCCCGCTCCCCCTTGCCACGCGAGGACAGCCCCGGCACGGGGGCCTTCCCTCGGGACTGGGTGCGACCGCCGCCGTAGAGCCGTTCGGTGGTCTTCTCGGTGTCGGCCGCCTCGGCATAGATGTCGTCCAGGATGTCGACGATCTTCTTCCGCAGCGGCTGCGGGTCCAGCCCACGCTCGACGTTGTAGGCGACCTGCTTCTCGCGCCGGCGGTTGGTCTCGTCGATCGCGCGTTCCATCGACGGAGTGATCTTGTCGGCGTACATGTGGACCTGACCGGAGACGTTTCGGGCGGCCCGTCCGATGGTCTGGATCAGCGAGGTCTCCGAGCGCAGGAAGCCCTCCTTGTCGGCATCCAGGATCGAGACCAGCGACACCTCGGGAAGGTCCAGGCCCTCCCGCAGGAGGTTGATGCCCACCAGGACGTCGTAATCGCCCTTCCGCAGTTCCCGGAGCAACTCGACCCGGCGCAGGGTGTCCACCTCGGAGTGCAGGTAGCGCACGCGGATGCCCAGCTCTAGCAGATAGTCGGTCAGATCCTCGGCCATCTTCTTGGTCAGCGTGGTCACCAGGACCCGCTCGTCGCGCTCGGCACGAAGCCTGATTTCGGCGACCAGATCATCGATCTGGCCCTTCGTCGGCTTGACGACCACCTCTGGGTCGACCAGACCGGTCGGCCGGATCACCTGCTCGACGAACTCGCCGCGGGTGCGACCGAGCTCGTAATTGCCCGGAGTGGCCGACATGTAGACGGTCTGCCCGATCCGCTCGACGAACTCCTCCCAGCGCAGCGGGCGGTTGTCCATCGCGGACGGCAGTCGGAAGCCATGGTCGACCAAGGTGCGCTTGCGACTCATGTCGCCTTCGTACATCCCGCCGATCTGCGGCACCGTGACGTGGGATTCGTCGATGACGAGCAAAAAATCGTCCGGAAAGTAGTCGAGCAGGCAGGACGGCGGGCTGCCCGGTGCCCGTCCGTCCAGATGGCGCGAGTAGTTCTCGATGCCGGAGCAGAAACCGACCTGGCGCATCATCTCGATGTCGTAGGTCGTGCGCATCCGCAGCCGCTGAGCTTCGAGCAACTTGCCTTGCCTTTCCAGCTCGGCGAGACGATCGACCAGCTCGGCCTCGATGCTGGCGATCGCCTTCTCCATCCGGTCCGGGCCGGTGGCGTAATGGGTCGCGGGAAAGACGAACAGCTCCTCGACCTCTCGAACGATCTCCCCGGTCAACGGGTGCAGGTAGTAGAGCCGCTCGATCTCGTCGCCGAACATCTCGATCCGGACGCCGAGCTCCTCGTACGAGGGAATGACCTCGATCGTGTCGCCACGGACCCGAAACGTGCCGCGCGTGAAGGAGAGATCATTGCGGGCGTACTGCATGTCGACCAAGCGGTGCAGCAACCAATCCCGGTCCGTGGAGGTGCCCAACTGGAGGCGGACGCTCTGGTCCAGATACTCCTTCGGCGTACCGAGGCCGTAGATGCACGAGACGCTGGCGACGACCACGACGTCGCGCCGGGTGACCAGACTCGCCGTCGAGGAGTGGCGCAGCCGCTCGACCTCGTCGTTGACCGAGCTGTCCTTCTCGATGTAGGTGTCGGTCTGCGGGACGTAGGCCTCTGGTTGGTAGTAGTCGTAGTAGGAGACGAAGTACTCGACTGCGTTGTGGGGCAGCAGCTCACGGAACTCGTTGGCCAGCTGCGCGGCCAAGGTCTTGTTGGGCGCGATGACCAGGGTGGGTCGTTGCACCTGTTCGATCAGCCAGGCCGCGCTTGCGGACTTGCCCGTTCCGGTGGCACCGAGTAGCACGACATCGCGCTCGCCGGCCGTGATCCGCCGGGTCAGTTCCTCGATCGCCTGTGGCTGGTCACCGGAAGGTGCGAAGTCGGCCTCGACGCTGAAGGCGCCAGTGGTCGGGCTCTTGTCGTTGGACCAGGCGCGCAGCGGCCGGAGGGGAACCTGGACTTTTCGCGGGGTCGTCGGGGCCGGCAATCCAGAAGCAGGTGCGGAGGAGTCTGTAGCGGTCACAGTTAACGAACATAGGCTGAGGATCCGACATTCCCCAGCCCGGCGGCGCTCACTCCGGCAGCCCGATCGTACGGTGTGCGGATGACCGATCGACGCGGCACGGACGAGGACATCACCCGGCTTCTTCGCACGTCGGTCTGGGCCGTTGCGGGATTGACCCGCAATCCTCGGCGGCCTTCGTACGGCGTCGCGAGATTTCTCTTGGATCGTGGCCTCACGGTCATTCCGGTCAACCCGAAGGGCGAATCGGTCCATGGCCAGCCCGGTGTCCGCCGCTTGGCAGAGATCGGGGCGCCGGTCGACGTGGTGGACATCTTCCGACGCCCGAGCGAGGCCGGCACCGACGTGGACGAGGCGATCGCGATCGGGGCGGGTGCAGTGTGGCTGCAACTCGGCGTCATCGATTCCGCGGCCGCCGACCGAGCCGCCGCCGCGGGCCTGACCGTGGTCATGGACCGCTGCCCGGCCATCGAGTGGCCTCGGCTGGGGCCAAGGGGACACTAGGGCGACGCGGCGAACCAGCGGCGAAATTCTGTTGACCCAGCGGAAAATTCATGTGGACAACGTGTTCAACCAGTGTGGAATGGGCAGGCAATCGTGTGGATGACGAGCGCCACGTTGTGGACGCAGAGTAACGACTGATGGAGCTAGCCACCAAAGTGGCCCTTGTGGCCAATGTGGCAGGAGTTTCTCGCTAAACCCCTTGTCCCCGCGTGCGCGGCTGCGTAATTTACCTCTTGCAGGGAACAACCGGCACAGGCCAATGGAGCGGAAAGGCTCGGTTCGCCGAGAAATTTCGATTCTTGGTCACGCTGTGTAGCGAATTTCGGTTTGCTAGATGGCGACCGGGGCCACTGATCGTGGCGACCTTCGGGTCGTTCTCGAACAACGGACCCGGGATGGCGGTCAGCGAGCTTGCTCGAAGACCGACATCGCGGGGTCATCGCGACTTCGGTTGCGATAGCCCGGAGAGCCGGAAGTTCCCCGCACATGACGCCCCTTCGCGACTTGTCGCGGAGGGGCGTCGTTAATTGTCTGCCGCGTCCTGACCTGCGACCTGGTTATTGTCTGGCGGGTGAATTCCTGGCCGGGCGCGGCATATCCCCTCGGCGCGACATATGACGGCACTGGGACGAACTTCGCGGTCTTCAGCGAGGTCGCCGAGACCATCGAGTTGTGCCTGTTCGATCGGCAGGGTGTCGAGCGGCGGTTCCCCATGGAGGACGTGGACGCGTTCGTGCATCACGTGTACCTCCCGGGAGTCACCCCGGGCCAGCGGTACGGCTATCGCGTCTACGGCCCCTACGCGCCCCGGCGCGGACAGCGCTGCAACCCGGCCAAGCTGCTGATCGATCCCTATGCGAAGGCCTTGGACGGTCAACTGGAGTGGGGGCAGCCGCTGTTCAGTTATCCCCTCGGCTCCGCGCCCGAGTCGCGGTCGGCAACCGCAGAACGCGCAGCCAGCGCTAGCGCTGACCGCAGCGATTCCGCAGCTCACATGATGAAGTCGGTGGTGATCAACCCGTTCTTCGACTGGGGCGCAGATCGAGCGCCGCGCACTCCCTACCACCGAACCCTGATCTACGAGGCGCATGTCCGCGGACTCACCAAGAACCACCTCGGCGTACCGGAGGAGCTTCGGGGCACATATGCCGGGATTGCGCACCCAGCCGTCATCGAGCACCTCGTCTCACTGGGGGTGACCGCGCTGGAGTTGATGCCGGCCCATCAATTCGTGCTGGACCTTTCGCTGGCCGAGCGCAACCTGACCAACTATTGGGGTTACAACACCATCGGGTTCTTCGCCCCGCACCAGGCCTACTCCGCGTCAGGTACCGGAGGCCACCAGGTGCAGGAGTTCAAGGGCATGGTGCGCGCGCTGCACGATGCCGGCATCGAGGTGATTCTCGACGTCGTCTACAACCACACGGCAGAGGGCAATCACCTGGGACCCACCCTGTGTTTCCGTGGACTGGACAACGCCGCCTACTACCGGCTCAACGACAGGAATCCGGACCAGTACATCGACTACACCGGTACTGGCAACTCGCTCAATGTCCGGCATCCCCACGCTCTGCAGCTGATCATGGATTCACTGCGCTACTGGGTACTGGACATGCACGTAGACGGTTTTCGGTTCGACCTCGCCTCGGCACTGGCAAGGGAGTTGCACGACGTCGATCGCCTGTCGGCATTCTTCGACCTCGTCCAACAGGACCCCGTCGTCAGCCAGGTCAAGCTGATCGCCGAGCCGTGGGACGTCGGCGAGGGTGGCTATCAGGTGGGCAAGTTCCCGCCACAGTGGACTGAGTGGAACGGGAAGTATCGCGATACCGTCCGGGATTTCTGGCGTGGCGAGAAGGCGGCCCTTCCTGAGTTCGCGGCCCGGATCACCGGGTCTTCGGATCTCTACGAAGACAATGGCCGCCGGCCGGTCGCAAGCATCAACTTTGTCACCGCACATGACGGGTTCACCCTGAACGACCTGGTCTCCTACGACCACAAGCACAACGAGGCAAACGGCGAAGGAAACCGGGACGGAGAGAGTCACAACCGTTCCTGGAACCACGGCGTCGAAGGACCGACCGATGATCCCGAGATCGTCGAGCTTCGGGCCCGACAGCGGCGCAACATGATCGCCACACTCCTTCTGTCACAAGGCGTTCCCATGCTCCTGCACGGCGACGAGCTCGGCCGCACCCAGCACGGCAACAACAACGCCTATTGCCAGGACAACGAGCTGTCATGGATCGACTGGGCATCGGCCGACCATGACCTCACGTCCTTCGTTGCGGTGACGTCCCGGTTGCGCCGCAAACATCCGACGTTCCGCCGGCGCCGGTTCTTCCGCGGCTCGCTTGTCCGCGATGTCGGTGACCCCATTCATGACATCACGTGGTTGACCTCGGCTGGCACGGAGATGACGCAGGGTGATTGGGACTCCAGTTATCACCGAGCCTTTGCGGTCTTCTTGAACGGTGAGGGGATCAACGAGCGTGACGATCGGGGCGAGCCGATCACGGACGTGTCTTTCCTGCTCTGTTTCAACGCCCACGACGCCGACCTGGACTTCCGGATGCCGCCGGTGGAGTACGCCAGTTCGTGGGAGATCGTCCTGGACACCGGACTCCCCCGCCAACCCGTTACGCCAGAGATCGTCGTCGAGGCGGGCGGGTCGGTCCAGGTCCTCGGCCGCTCGTTGGTCGTCCTCCGCGCAGCGGCCTAGACAGCTGGGTACGGCTGGTTTGCCGGTCTCGCGATTCAGGGCTGATCACTGCGCTCCGCCTGAGGGCGGTGAGCACCCGAGACCCGCGGGAGGACCTCGGCCAGCACCTTCGGCCAGTCCGGGTCCGCCGGGTAGTCCCCATGACCGCGCAACGTGGCCACCGCTGAGGTCATCTGCGCGATGTCTGAGGGCGTCGGATCCAGTAAGCGCCAATCTGGACCGCAGTCGCGGCGCCCGCTCTCCTCGTCGACCGGGTCATCGCGGAGTCGATCCCAGCCGTCGATCCGTCGCGATTGCGGCCGTAGTCCGGGCAACTCCTTGGTGTGGTCCCAGCTGAGGACCGGCCCGGCGATCGCGTCGGTGTCCCGGTAGAGATTGCGCCAGCGACTTCCATAGCGCGACCACAGCCAGCCGAGAACGAAACCATCGACGTGCGCGGGAAAGGCCCGTACGAACTGTTGGCGCAACTGCGATCCGAACGTCACGAAGCCGACTCGCGCGCGTTCCTCGGGGGTGAGCCAGAGCAGTGCTGCAACGGCGATCAAACTGCCCTGGCTGTGCGCAGCGACGACCACGCGGGACGCCGGCCGCTGCGGAACTGGAACGTCAGGATCGCCCAGGCTGCCCAGATGCCAGCTGATCCTGCGCCGGAGGTCGGCCACCGCGCGCTGGGAGTAGGGCGGCGGTACGAAGGGGTGTGCCGATCGCGGCCAGAACGCGACGACGTCCCAGACGACACTCACTCCACGCCGCACGCTCTCCGAGCCGATTGCACCACGACCCAGGAAGACCAACCCGGCCGCCAGACTCACCAGGAAGGTGGTTCCGAGCCAGAGCATCGGGCTGACCCCCTCCGGGTCTGCCGGCTCGGACAGCACACCGAGAGGCTGAAAGAGGCTGACCGGAACGCAACGCGACCCCGAACGCACCGAGCAGTGTTCGATGCCGGCAGCCAGCGAAAGCAGCATCCCGAAGCCTGCGAAGATCCAGAACACCAGCTCCAGGTGGTTCTTGGCCCGGGCGAGGTACATCGCCCTACCGACCCGTTTGAGCCAGGCAGCTGAGAGCCGCGGTGCGGGGCGCACGCCGAACCGGAACGCCCCGGCGGCCCGATCTATGAACTCATCGCGCCGCAGGAAGTACCCGACCACCAGGGCGAGCATCAAGCCCAGGATCAGCACCGCCGTGAGGCCCCAGGCGTAAGCGACGCGTTGCAGCAGGGGGGGAATTGCGACCGGCTCGCGGGCGGCTGCGTTGATCGCGGCTTGGACGGCGAAACTGAACGCAGCGGCGAACCCGACACCGAGGAACGTACCGACCGAACCGGCCAGCGCGGCTGTCATCCCCATGGCAAACCGGCCGAACGGGGGGAGAACTGCGTCGTTGCGAGTACGCCGGGTGCTCCGGGCCAGGCCGGCCACCGCGACGAAAAGCAGTATGAGGCCAACCACACAGACGATCACCAGCCCGAAGGCGACTGCATCCACCGCCGGCAGCGAGCACACGTCTACAGCGCCGGTCGCCTTTCCCGGGTCTGGACACGTCACGTCCGGAAGGACGAGTGAGCGGTTCTGGGCCGACTGGGTGGCCGCTGCCCAGACCAGCAGAACCAGCGCCGCGCCGAGCCCGACTCCACCGAGACTCGGCGCCATCCGGTGCCATCGGTCCACCCGTCGATCCCACCGGCTCGATCCCGTGATCACAGTGGCCGATCGCTCGGGATCACCAAGGAACACGACCACCAAAAGGGACCCACCGAGGACCACCACCGCAGCCCACCGACCGATCTGGGCGGACATGTCGCCGTAATCGGCAGCCGGGGAGAAGCACAGCAGCGCGAGCATGGCCAGCGCGGCGCAGGCGTGCAGTCGCCGCAGCGCAGGGGCGTCGGGATCTCCGGTGAAGAAATCCGAGCGGCCGAACTCGGTCGGCGGATGGTCCTGTGCCCGGTCGAGCACCGTGGTGCTGCCCTCCCGCTGGCTCATGGTGTCCTCGCCTGGGTTCTGACCCGCGCGCAGCGTTGCCCGACCGAACAGGCTGAACAGCGCAAGCGCGGTCAACGGCACCAGGAGGCCCACGAGCAGCCACCATTGCCGGCCGCCCCCCTCGCCGGCCCGGGCCCACTGCCAGCCCAACAGGTCCATTCCGGCGACGGCCGCACTCAGGACCAGCAGACAGGTGAGACCCACGCCGAGGGCGCGCAGCATCGCCCCCGCGACCGCATGCCACCTGCGTGGCCAGCGATGCGCCCAGCGATGCACACCCGGGCGCGGCAGCATGAACTGCGCCGCGTTGACGAATCCGAACGGGATCACGAGCAGCCATAGCGCCTGCCGCCAGGTGCCGCTTGTGAACCGGCCCCAGTGATAGGCCTCGAGCACCCTTCCCCGGACCGGTGGAAGTTCCTGGCCCTGAGGATCCGCGGGCCGGAAGAACCGGCTCTTGTCGTCGCCGGCCACCTGCACGACATGGGCGCTGCGCAGCATGCTCTCCGGCGGCGACCCGCTCACGCCGTGGACCCGAAGTTCGACCCATGGTGCAACGGACTCGTCGGTTTCGACGCCCTCAGTCTCCCCAGGCTGCATTGTCAGGACCAGTGCACTACTCCTCGTCGATCAGACGTCGGCGTTGCTCTTCCACGACGTAGTCCGGCTCCGGGAACTGCGGATCCATGTCCGTCAACGTCTCGCGTAACAGCCTGCCGATTGCCCAGTTTCGGTACCACTTGCGATCGCTGGGGATGACGTACCAGGGAGCCTTCTCGGTGCCCGTCCGCTCCAGGACCGCCTCGTACGCCTTCTCGTAGGCGGGCCACAGTTGGCGCTCGTCCACATCGGCGGGGTTGAACTTCCACCGCTTGTCCGGAGCGTCCAGCCGAGCCAGGAGTCGCTCGCGCTGCTCTGCCTTCGAGATGTGCAGGAAGCACTTGATGATGTGGACGCCGTCATCGGCAAGCTTTCTCTCGAACCGGTTGATCTCGCCATAGCGTTTCTCCCAGGTGGTGACCGGGACTAACCGGTGGACGCGTACCGCAAGGACATCCTCGTAATGGGACCGGTCGAAAATCCCGATCAGCCCAGCCCGCGGCACGGCGTGGCGGATGCGCCACAGGAAGTGATGAGCCAGCTCCTCCGGCGTTGGCTGCTTGAACGAGACGATGTGGCAGCCCTGCGGGTTGACGGCGCCGATCACGTGCTTGATCACTCCACCCTTGCCGCTGGTATCCATCCCCTGCAGGACCAGCAGGACCCGGCGGTTGCTGCCACCGGTGCCTTCGGCGTAGAGCGCCTCTTGCAGTTCAGCCAGCTTGGCGCCGTCGCTCTCCATGGTCGCCCGCGTCTGGGACTTGCCTCCGGGGGCCAAGGGGGTAGCCCGTGGATCGAGGTCGGCGATGGAGACCAGGGACTTCGGTGCCCGCAACGCCGCTCGAACGGAAGGGGTCCCCATGATCGCAAAGCGTAGGGGCTCGGTGCCGACGGATGGGAGTCGACACATCTGGTGGAATTGGCTGATGCGTCAGTTGTTCCCAGCGGTGCTCCCTCCGTCCGAGGGCATCCTGGACGACGATGACCTCGAGCGCGCCTACGGCCACGAGGCGCCCGACTTCGTACGCGTCAACTTCGTGGCCTCCGCTGATGGGGCGGCGTCCCTGTCAGGACGGGCGGGCGGGCTGGGGTCACCCACCGATCAGCAGGTGCTGCGCCTGTTGCGCGACCGGTCCGACGGGATCCTCGTCGGCGCCGGAACCGTCCGAGCTGAGTCCTATCGCCCGCTGCGTGATGATCCGATCCGGTCGAGAGCGCGCATTGGGCGGGGACTTTCGCCAGTTGCGCCGTTCATCGTGGTCTCTCGTCGCCTGAGTCTGGAGCCGAGTGACCCGATCATCGCCAACGCGGTTGCGCCCACGGTCATCGTGACGTGTGCAAGCTCCGATCCTGAGCGTCGCGAGCGCTTGGCCGCCGTGACGCCCGTGATCGTGGCGGGTACCGACAACGTCGACCTGGCCGCGGCCCGGGTGGCGCTGGCCGAACGGGGCCTGCGGCGCTTGGTGTGTGAGGGTGGACCGACGCTTTTTGGAACCGCCTTGTCAGCGGGGATAGTGGACGAGTTGTGCTTGACCCTCTCCCCGATGCTGACCGGGCCGGGCGCACCCAGAATCGTGGACGGAGCACTGCCCATCGATCCGATTAGACTGGAACTCGGTCACATCCTCGAGGAGGACGGCTACCTCTTCCTGCGCTACGCCGTGGGCTCCGATGGCTCCTGACCGGCCGTCTGCGCAGCGAGTTGGCTCAACAGAGCGCGGGTGTTGACGGCGTCGTCCCCCTTGCTGAACTCCGTGGCGATGAAGTCGGTCACTCCGACGTCAGCCAGTGCCGCAATCCGACCGGCCACCTCCTCGGCTGCGCCGATGATGGCAACGTCACCCGGGCTCCCGGCGCCCTCGCGATCGAGCATGGCTCGGTAGGACGGCAACCTGCCGTATATGGCGAAGATCTTGTCCGCGCGTGCGTGTGCGGCCAGCGGGTCGCTGGTCACGCAGACGGGCAAGTTGCAGAGCACGCGGGGAGCTGACCGACCCGCTGCTGCAGCCGCCGAACCCATCGTAGGAACGATGTGCTCCCGGATCGTGGTTGGACCGGTCATCCAGAGGATCGTCCCGTCGGCGTAGGTCCCCGCCAGTTCGAGCATCCGCGGGGCCAGGGCGGCAAGCAGCACCGACGGTGGCCGGCTCGGCCGGGCCCCGGTGGCCTGGTAGCGAGCGGTGATCGTCTCCCCTTCGACATGGACCTTCCCCTCCCTCAGCAGCGGGACCAGCACCGAGAGGTACTCGCGCATGTGTCGGGCCGGACGAGCGAACGAGAACCCGAAGTTTCCCTCGACCACCATCTTGTGCGAGGTACCGATGCCCAAGGCCAACCGCTCCCCGAGCGCGAGATGCGTCGTGATCGCTTGCTGGGCAAGGGCTGCGGGATGACGCGGATAACTGGGTACAACCGCGGTGCCCAGTTCGATCCCCACAACGTCTCGCCCGGCGACCGCCAACGCGGTCAGGGCGTCGAGACCGAAGACGTTGGCCAGCCAGGCCGATGCGAACCCGCCCTCCGCCGCAGCCTTGATCTGATCCGCCAAGGCACCCAACGGGTCTGGGCCAGGTGCCGGTTCCCTGAGCGATACCCCGATGGCCATGCCAGGTGCTGTCACAAGTCCTCCTCCGCCATGCTCCGACCGGCCATGTCTACTCGGTCAGGGACGCCTGGCAGGGCGATCGTCCTCAATCTTGCTGCTGAGTTCCAAGGCTTCTCGCGGAGCCCGGAAGCGGTGAGTCCCTGCTCAGCGCAGGCCGGGGACGATGTCGTTGAGGTCGAAGGTGACCGCCCGCTCCAGTTGTTCGTACGTGCATGACTCCGGCGTCCGATCGGGGCGCCAGCGGGAGAACTGCGCCGTGTGCCGGAACCGGTCGCCTTCCATGTGGTCGTAGCGCACCTCGACCACCCGCTCCGGTCGGAGCGGGACGAAGGACAGGTCCTTGCCGGCGTTCCAGCGCGACGTCTCGGACGAGCGCGGCGTACGAGTGGTGTCCGGCTCGTCGAGCCCGCCCCAGTTCCATGGGTGCCCGTCGAACGTGGTCACCAATGGCTGCATCTCCGCGAACAGTTCGCGGCGGCGGGCCATCGGAAATGCCCCGATGACGCCGACTGAGGCCAGCGTTCCGTCGTCCTTGTACAGGCCCAGCAGCAAGGAGCCGATCGCATCCGGGCCGGACTTGTGTACCCGGTAGCCGGCGACCACGCAGTCCGCAGTCCGCTCGTGTTTGATCTTGAACATCACGCGCTTGTCCTGCTGGTAGCTGCCGTTGAGCGGCTTGGCCACCACCCCATCCAGTCCCGCGCCCTCGAACTCCGAGAACCAACGCTGCGCGATGTCTCGGTCGGTGGTAGCCGGAGTTACGTGCACCCGTGGCCCGGCCGATCGGAGCGCGTCCTCAAGCTTTGCCCGGCGCTCGGCGAACGGTCGATGGGTCAGGTCCTCGTCGTCGAGTGCCAGCAGGTCGAAGGCTACGAAAGAGGCTGGAGTCTGCTCTGCCAGCAGGTTCACTCGTGACGTGGCCGGATGGATTCGCTGCTGCAGGGCCTCGAAGTCCAGGCCGTCCCCGGTGGCGATCACGATCTCCCCGTCCACCACGCAGCGGGGTGGCAACTCCGCACGGAATGCTTCGACCAGTTCCGGAAAGTAGCGAGTCATCGGCTTCTCCTTGCGGCTCCCGATCTCGACCTCGTCGCCGTCCCGGAAGATCAGTGCGCGGAAGCCGTCCCATTTCGGTTCGTACGAGGCACCGGGCGGGATGGTGGGGACCGATTTGGCAAGCATCGGCGCCACGGGAGGCATGACGGGCAGCTTCATGTCGCCATTGTGACTGGCCATGTCCCGCGTCGTACGGACTTTGGTACCTCCTCCGAGACGTAGGGTGACCGCCATGCGCCGACGACCCGCGAAGTCCACACTGGCGGCTGTTCTCGGTTCGATCATCCTGCTGACCGGCGCGTGCACAACCGTGGTCGACGGGTCGGCCACGCCGGCGGCCGGCGGCCCGGCGGCGCCGGCAACGGACTCTGCACCGGCAGTGGACGACATCTCCTGGGAGGACTGCACGGCCAACGTCGAACAGGCTGTTGGCGGGCTGGAGCGACCGCTGACCTTCGAATGCGGGACCACACGCGTCCCCAAGGACTACGACAACCCGGCCGACGGTGAGTACGAACTGTTCCTGCTCCGTGGAATCTCCGCCGACCAGACCGACCGGATCGGCTCGCTCCTGGTCAATCCCGGCGGCCCCGGTGCCTCGGGCATCGACACCGCGATCGGCCTTGCGTTGACACTTCCGGAGGAGATGCTTGCGCGGTTCGACATCGTGGGTTTCGACCCACGTGGCGTGGGCTTCAGCTCACCCGTCGAGTGCATCCCCGATGCCCTCAAGGACGAGGGCTACGCCGCAGAGCCGACCCCGCGAAGCCCGGAGGAGATCGACGAAGCCATCGATCTCTCCGAGGAGGTGGGCGATGGCTGCGAGGCGAAGTACGGCGATGAACTCGGCAACTTCAACACGACCTACACGGCGCGCGACATGGATCGGCTGCGCGAGGCGTTGGGTGATGACCAGCTGACGTACCTCGGCTACTCCTACGGGACCACGCTGGGCTCGACCTACGCCGAACTTTTCCCCGACCGCGTGCGGGCTCTCGTCCTGGACGGTGCGGTGGACCCGAGCAAGGACGATCTGGAGAGCACCGAGGGTCAGGCCGCCGGCTTCGAACAGGCCTTCGACGCCTTCGCCGCTGATTGCCTCTCACGGGGCGGCGACTGCCCGGCCGGACCTGACCCGCGCGCCCTGGTCAACGAGTTGCTGGATGCAGCGGAGGTCGCTCCGATCCCCTCCAGCGGTCCTGGTGGCCGACTGGCCACCGACGGACTCGTCTTTCTGGGAGTACTCGCGGCCCTGTACAGCCAGGATGCCTGGGGCCAGCTCGCCCGAGCTCTGGCCGATGCTCGAGCCGGAGATTCTGTCGGGATCCTCAGCCTCGCCGATGGATACACGCGTCGTCAGGACGACGGCAGCTATCCCAATCTCACTGACGCGAACATCGCGATCAACTGTGCCGACAGCGACCAGATGTTCACCGCTTCCGAGGTTCGGGACTATGTCGCCGAGTGGGACAGCAGATACCCGCTGTTCGGTGCCGCCCTGGCCAGCGGTCTGATGACCTGCACGCTGTGGGAGGCGACCCGCCATCCCCTGCCCGAACGTGATGCCGCCGGTTCGGCTCCGATCCTCGTGATTGGCACCGAAGGCGACCCGGCAACGCCGTACGCCGGCGCGGTGACGATGGCCGACCAACTGGAGGCCGGCGTACTGCTGACCTGGGAAGGCGAGGGGCACACCGCCTTTCCGAAGACCGACTGCATCACCGAGGCCGTCATGGAATATCTGATCGATCTCGTGGTGCCGGCTGACGGCACCACCTGCCCGGCCTGATGGCCAAAGCGCCAGCTGTCGAGCTGACCATCGGAGACCGGATCGTCCGCGTGTCCAATCCCGACAAGCCATACTTCGCCGAACTCGGCATCAGCAAGTTGGATGTCGTCGAGTACTTCCTCGCCGTCGGTCCGGGCATTCTCGCCGCGCTGCGCGACCGCCCCACGACTCTCGAGCGGTGGCCCGGCGGCGTCTTCGAGGGTGCAAAGCTGTCCACTCGCATGGACAACCGAGGCGACGCCTTCTTCCAAAAGCGAGTTCCGAAGAACGCCCCCGAGTGGGTCGAGACCGCACGGATTTCGTTCCCCTCCGGCCGAACGGCGGACGAGGTGTGCCCCACGGAGCTGGCAGTGGTCGCCTGGGCAGCCAACTTGGGGACGTTGACGTTCCATCCTTGGCCGGTCACCCGAACCGACGTGGACCGTCCGGATCAGATGCGGATCGACCTCGACCCGCAGCCGGGCACCTCCTTCCGCGAGGCCGCCCAGCTGGCGCCGGACGTCCAGGAGGTGCTGCGCGAGGCGCGCATGACCGGATTCCCCAAGACCTCCGGTGGCCGGGGATTGCACGTCTATGTCCCGATCCAACCGAGATGGGATTTCCCGGACGTTCGTCGGGCGGTGGTCGCCTTCGGCCGGGAGCTGGAACGCCGGCTCCCGCGACAGGTCACGATGTCGTGGTGGAAGGAAGAACGCGGCGCCAAGATCTTCATCGACTTCAACCAGATGGCTCGCGACCGCACGATCGCCTCGGCCTATTCGGTACGACCCTCGGCCCGCGCGCTGGTTTCGGCGCCTCTCCTGTGGGATGAGATCGCATCCGCCTCCCCCGAGGATTTCGACCTGCGCTCGATGCCCGCCCGCTTCAGCAGCGTCCCGGACCCGCATGCTGCGCTGTACGAGGGTCCGCGGTACTCGCTCGAGACGCTCCTGGAGTGGTCAGATCGCGATGCAGTGGAGCGCGGGCTGGAAGGCATGCCCTACCCGCCCGACTACCCCAAGATGCCGGGTGAGCCGCCCCGGGTGCAGCCGAGCAAGAAGAACCCGGCCAACTGGCCGGAGGCCTAGTTCAGGGACTGACGAGGTTCAGCGCTCGGACGATGGAGTTACCTCACGTGACGCGACCGGCTCGTTGTCGGCGACTCGACGGGCTCAGTCGGCTTCTGCCCTTTGCCCCGACGGCGGTTCATGGCCGGCAGGCCGTGCCGCCGCCGGACGATCATCCACAGTGGAGGCGCGACCAGCAGGACGCTGATCAGGATTGCCGCCGTCCACGTGTTGGAGACCCCGAGCAGCTTCAGCGCCGAAGCCAGCAGGATGAGCGCCAGGGCGCGCCGCACGATTCCACCCGGAGCCTTCGCGGAGACCAGCGAACCCGCGATTACCCCCGGAATGGCTCCGATGACCAGGGCCAGGGCTATGTCGAACTGAAAATCGCCGAAGAGCAGATGCCCGAGGGCGGCCGAGACCACCAGCGGGACAGCTTGGACGATATCCGTGCCGACAATGTTCGAGGCCTGCAACGTGGGGTACAACATGAGCAGGGCGATGATGATCAACGAGCCCGAGCCGACCGACGTCATCCCGACGACCAGGCCACCCAAGACCCCGACGACCACGGTCGCAAGCGGTCGGACAACCAAAGGGCCTGGCTGACCCTGGAGCGCTGTCTCCTCACCCACACGCCGTTTGGCCGCGGCGATCAGGGCGATGTACGCCTTCACGATCAATCCAGCGGCCGCCAGGATCAGGGCGATACCGAGGGCGATCTTGATGACCTCCTGCACCTGGCCGCCCGATCCGAGGGCACGGGCGACCAGGACTCCGCAGAATGCCGCCGGCACCGATCCGAGGCACAGCCAGCCGACCAGCTGCCGATTGACCGTGCCCATGCGTAGGTGGACCGCGCCACCGAAGGGCTTCATCACCGCGGAAACGACGAGGTCGCTGGAGACCGCCGCCAAGGGAGAGACACCGAAGAACAGCACCAGCATCGGCGTCATCAAGGCGCCGCCACCCATACCGGTGAGCCCGACGATGAACCCGACGATCACGCCGCCGACTGTCAGAGCCCAATCCACGTGCCACTCCCTCGCCTAAGTGCGGCCGTCAGTCTCACATGCGCTCACCGCACTATCTCGACCGGGTAGCTTGGTTTTTGAGTGTGTCGTGCGGCGCTGTCATCGCTTCGTCATGACTCGGCAGAGATGCGGTGCGGGATTTCGCCGTACCGTAGGCCGCATGACGACCCAGCCCTCGACCCAACCCAGCGTGGTCAAGTCCGACGACGAGTGGCGCGCCCAACTGACTCCGGAGGAGTACAAGGTGTTGCGCCAAGCCGGCACCGAGCGGCCCTTCACCGGCGAGTACACCGATACCAAGACCGAAGGCGTCTACTCCTGCCGCGCCTGCGGGGCCGAGTTGTTCCGCTCCGACGCGAAGTTCGATTCGCATTGCGGATGGCCGAGCTTCTACGCGCCCAGCGACGCAGACAACGTCATCCTGCGGACGGACAAGAGCATGTTCATGACCAGGATCGAGGTGCTCTGCAAGACCTGTCACTCACACCTGGGGCATGTGTTCGACGACGCGCCGCAGACGCCTACTGGCGACCGTTACTGCATCAACTCGGTGAGCATCAAGCTGCAGCCCAAGCCGGACGCCGGCCCCTGACCGCACTTTCTCCGGAGAATGTGCGGTCAGCGCGGTGCTACGGCAGGGCGGCAACCAATTCCGCGATCGGCTTGCGCGCCCCCGTATAGAACGGCACCTCTTCACGGACATGCCGCCGCGCCGCTGAAGCTCGCAGCTCGCGCATGAGATCGACGATCCGGTGGAGAACGTCTGCCTCGAAGGCCAGGATCCACTCGTAATCGCCGAGGCCGAACGAGGCAACGGTGTTGGCCCGGACATCGGCATAGCCGCGGGCCAACTGCCCGTGCTCGGCCAACATCGCCCGCCGCTCTTCGTCCGGGAGCAGATACCACTCGTACGACCGGACGAACGGATACACGCAGAGGAAGCCGCGCGGCTCCTCGTCGGCCAAGAACGCCGGTACGTGGGATTTGTTGAACTCCGCCGGGCGATGCAGCGCCAGCTGGGACCAGACCGGCGCACACATCCTGCCCAGCGCGGTGCGACGGAATCGCGAGTACGCCTCCTGCAGCGCCTGCGCGTCCTCGGCATGCCACCAGATCATCAGATCGGCATCGGCCCGCAACCCGGCGACGTCATAGACGCCCCGGACGACGACCTCCTTGCCGGCGAGTTCGGCGAACAGCGCGTCGACCTCTTCTGCGATCGCCGAACGACCCTGCTCGGGCAGCGGCGAAGCACAGCGGAAGACCGACCACATCGTGAAACGGATGGTTTGGTTGATCTGCTTTGCTGCTTTGCCTCGGCCGGTCACGCAAGCCATTCTCCCTCACAGTCACGGCGCTTAGGCTCACCGCACCGGGCGAGGCAGGAGAAGGAGAGCTCTCATGCAGGGCTTGATGCAGGACTACCCACTCACGATCGTGCGGATCTTCGACCGCGCCGAGAGACTCTTTCCGGACAAGTCGGTGATCACCTCGACGGCAAACGGCATAATCGCGCGCACGTACGGCACATGGGCTGACCGGACCCGTCGCCTCGGCACCGTGCTGGCCACCCTGGGCATCTCCGCCGATGGCCGGGTCGCCACATTCGGCTGGAACACCGCCAATCACCTGGAGCTGTACTTCGCGGCACCCTGCACGGGCCGCGTGCTGCACACATTGAACATCCGGCTGTTCGCGGAACAACTCACCTACGTCGCCAACCATGCCGAGGACGAGGTCGTTTTCGTCGACCAATCGCTGACCGGGTTGTTGTGGCCGTTGCTGGAGACCTTCGAGAAGGTCCGGCATGTGGTGGTCATGGACGACGGGAAGGGCGAGGTTCCGGACAGCGCACCCAACGGCATCGAGATCCACGAGTACGAAGCACTGCTGGCGGCGGCAGAACCGGCGGACTTCGCGGTCGAGGACGAGTGGCAGGCCGCGTCCATGTGTTACACCAGCGGGACAACCGGCAACCCCAAGGGCGTGGTCTATACGCACCGGTCGACGTTCCTGCACACGATGGGCGTGCTGCAGGCGGATGGACTAGGGGCTCGCGAGAGCGACCGGATCATGCCGGTCGTACCGATGTTCCACGCGAACGCGTGGGGGCTGGCCCATGCGGGCGTCGCAGCGGGAGCAGACCTGGTCATGCCGGGACCGGATCTCTCGCCCAAGGCTCTTGCGGTCCTGATCGAGTCGCAGCGGGTGACGATCGCGGCCGGAGTTCCGACGATCTGGATGGGCGTTCTGCCGGAGCTCAAGGGCCGCGACATCTCGGCGCTGCGGACCATCCCGTGTGGCGGGTCGGCGGTCCCGCGGGCGCTGTCGGAGGCCTATCGGGAGCAGACCGGGATGCCGATCCTGCAGGCCTGGGGTATGACCGAGACCTCTCCGGTGGTCAGCGTCGCGCATGTGAAGTCGACCCTCGCCGATGCCGCCGAGGACGAGAAGGCCGATATGCGCGCGACCATCGGCCGGCCAATGTTCGGAGTCGAGATCCGGGTCGTCGATCCGGTGACGCTCGAGCCGGTCCCGGCCGATCGCAAGACCCAGGGGGAACTGCAGGCGTCCGGTTCTTGGGTGGCCAAGAGCTACTACAACGACGAGCGTTCCCCGGAATCGTTCACCGAGGACGGCTGGCTACGTACCGGTGACGTCGCCACGATGGACGAGCACGGGTACGCCCGCATCGTCGACCGTACGAAGGACGTCGTGAAGTCCGGCGGTGAGTGGATCTCGACCGTGGAACTGGAGAACGAGATCATGGCTCACCCGAAGGTGGCCGAAGCCGCTGTCATCGGAATTCCGCACCCGAAGTGGGACGAGCGCCCGCTGGCGTGTGTCGTGCCGAAGTCTGGCGAAGACCTCACCAAAGAGGAGATCCTCGACTTCTTGCAGGGCAAGATCGCCAAATGGTGGATGCCCGACGATGTGGTGTTCGTCGACGAGGTGCCCAAGACTTCAGTCGGCAAGTTCTCCAAGAAGACGCTGCGGGAGAAGTTCGAGGGTTATGTGTTGCCTACGGCCGACGCAGAGCCCTCATCGTGAGGAACGCGGCTCGGCCCTAACCGTCGAGCGCTTCGACCGCGGCCTGGGCGCTGCGGATGCAAGCCGGTACGCCGACCCCGTCGTAGGCAGCCCCGGCGACTGCCAGGCCGGGCACGTCGGCAACGGCCGCCCGGATCGTGGCAACACGATCCAGATGACCCACGGTGTACTGCGGTAGGCCACCGCCCCAACGCATGACCGACTGTTCGTCAGGTGGTCCGGTGAGGTCCAGGAACGCCGCCACCTCGCTCGCGGCGGCTTCGAGCAGATCGGCGTCACTTCCCTGCAGTACCCGCTCCTCGCCGATCCGGCCGACCGAGGCGCGGATCAGGACGCCGCCATCCGACAAGTGCGGCCACTTGTTGGACGAGATGGTCACCGCCTTCACCAGTCCCCCCGCCGAGGGGGGAACCAGCAGCCCGCTGCCCTGCGGGAGCGAGGTCTGCAGACCCGACCAGGCAAACGCGAGAACAGCCATGCTCGCCATCGGGATCTCGGCAAGCGCCGCGGCAGCCCTGGGCGCCACCGGTGCCAACAACCGCGAAGCATTGGGCGGTGGAACGGCGATCACGACCGCATCCGCCGCGATGCTGGCCGGCCGTGGCACCGGCCCGTAGACGATCTCGAAGCCGGTATGGGACTGGTGTAGTGCCCGTACGGTGGCGCCGAACCGGAAGCCGGCGCCCGATCCCGCGACGAGGGCCCCTGCCAGCTGGGCCAGCCCGCCACGCAGCGTCGCGAAGACCGGTCCGCTGCCCGGCTCCCAGCGGATGGACGCAGCGGCTCGCAACACTGACCGCTCCCGCTCCAACGCCTCGGCCAGTGCCGGCATCGTCGCCCTGAGGGAGAGCGCGTCGGCCCGGCCCGCGTACACCCCGCCGAGCAGCGGCTCGACCAGCAGGTCCACGAGTTCATCGCCCAGCCGAGGCCGCAGGAATCCGCCGACGGACTCATCGCGGGTCAGCACCGGTCCGGGAGCGGCGGGCTCCGCGCGCATCCGCTCCAACGCGGCCTGGGTGAACAGCCCGCTCGCGACCACATCGTCGACCGACGCAGGGACGCCTAGGACCGTCCCGACCGGGATCGGATGAAGGCGCCCGTCCACCGCGATCGAGGCCGACGTGGTGCTGGGATGGACGATGTCCCCTGCGAGGCCGACCTCCTCGATCAAGGCGAGAGCCTCCGGCACCACAGCCAGCACCATCTCGGCGCCCATGTCGAGGCGGTGCCCCGAGAAGTCGATGGCGTGCAACTTTCCGCCCGCTCGGTTAGCGGACTCCAGGACGGTCACCCGGTCGGTCGGGTGCCGGCGACCAAGCTCGTAGGCCGCGGCCAGACCGGCGATCCCGCCGCCGATCACCACCACGTGCCGCATCGCAGGGACCGTACCCGGGTCCTGCACACACCGCGCCGGCGTCACAAAACGGTCACGTCGGCAACCTGATGCACCCCTGGGACGTATCCCTGGCACGACGATCTGGAGGTCCTCATGCCACCCGTACCGAACTCGCGCACAACGGATCCGCGCCGCCGAATCCGCAGGGCAGGCCTTCCGCTGGCGCTCACTATCGGCTTGTTACTGCTGGCCGGATGTTCAAGCGCGAAAGACGGCGGTGACTCGGCGTCCGGGGTCGTGGCGCCAGATGTCGGCGAACCGGCTGACCGGGACAGCGCCCCCGCGGAGGACGAGGCGGTCGGAGGGGGCGGCGAAACGGAGCAGGCGCCTGCCGATGGCACCGTCCCCGAGAACGCTCCGCCCGGCAGCGCGACGTTGACCGAACAGATCGTGCGGACCGGCGATGTATCAGTCGAGGTGGACGACATCACCGAGGCGGCCAACCGGGTCACGGCTGTGGTGAGTGGCGCCGGCGGGGATGTGGGATCCGATCAGCGGTACGGCAATGCCGAAGATGGTGGCGCCGACCTGGTGGTTCGCGTGCCACCAGACCGATTCAATGACGTTCTGGAAACTGTCGGCGGTCTCGGTGAGGAATTGACCAGATCGGTGTCGGCTGAGGATGTGAGCACGATCGTGGCCGACGTCGACGCTCGGGTGCGAAGCTTGCAGAACTCAGTCGATCGGCTCTTGGCCCTGGCCGCCCAAGCGGTTTCGATCGGTGACCTGATCGCCGTGGAGTACGAGTTGAGCGCCAGGCAGAGTGAGCTGGAGTCGCTGCAGGCGCAACAACGCGCGTTGGCCGACCAGGTGAGCCTTGCCACGCTGAGCGTGCGCTTGACCGCGTCCAGCGAGCCCGAAGACGCGGACGACGGCTTCCTCGCCAGCCTCAAGAACGGCTGGGAAGCACTCGTCAATACCGGGGGCGTCGTGATCTCAGTCTTGGGGCTGATCCTGCCCTGGCTGATCCTGCTGCTCGTGCTGTTCGTGCCGCTCTGGATGCTGATCCGGCGCCGCCGCCCCGCTGCTGCCCTGGCCAACACCGCCGTGACCAGCGGTGATCCGGTCAGCGAGCCGGCAGCGAGTGCACCAAGTCGACTACCCGAGTGAGAACGTCGGGGTCGGTTTGCGGAAGGACACCGTGGCCGAGGTTGAAGACATGGCCGGGCGCCGAACGCCCTTCCTCGACTACTTCTCGCACGGCCTTGTCGATGACATCCCAGTCCGAAAGCAGAATGGCCGGGTCGAGGTTTCCCTGGACCGGGTGCTCGGGCCCGATCCGGTCGAGCGCCTGTGACAGGGGAACGCGCCAGTCCACGCCTACGACCTCTGCGCCGGCTCCAGCCATCAGTCCTAGCAGCTCGCCGGTACCAACGCCGAAGTGGATGCGCGGTACGTCGAGATCGTCCAGTGCGGTGAACACCCGCCGGGTGTAGGGCAGGACGTACTGCTCGTAAGCGGAGGCAGGTAGCACCCCCACCCAAGAGTCGAACAATTGGAGGACACGCGCGCCCGCCGATGCCTGAGCACGCAGGAAGACACTGGCGTAGTCGGCCAGGGTGCTGAGCAGTTCGTCCCAGAGGTCTGGTCGTCCGTACATGAAAGCCTTGGTCAGTGCGTGATCCTTCGACGGTCCGCCCTCGATCAAGTACGCGGCCAGGGTGAACGGGGCACCGGAGAAACCGATCAACGGTGTGCCACCGAGGGCGGTCACCAGGCGCCGCACTGCGGTGTCGAGAAAGTCGAGTGCGGCCGGATCCAAGCGCGGCAGCGCCCGGACGCCTTCCAGCGAACGCACCGGGCGCTCGATGACCGGCCCGACCCCCGAGACGATGTCCACCTCGACTCCGGCCGCAACCAGTGGCACGACGATGTCGGAGAACAGAATCGCGGCATCCACGCCGTGCCGGGTGACTGGCTGCATCGTCAACTCGGTCACCATGTCCGGGTCCTGACAGGCCTGCAACATCGCGGTTCCCTCGCGACGCGCGCGGTACTCCGGGAGCGACCGGCCGGCCTGACGCATGAACCACACGGGCAAGCGGTCGGGCCGGTGCCCTCGAAGGGCGCTGAGCAACGGGTCAATCTGGGGGGGCATCAATGCGATCTTCCCAGACGGTCGGGGCCGGAAGCGGCTCGGACTCTTGTCCATGCCGCGGCCGTAGTGCGGTCGGGACCCGCAACGCTGGCTGGGGAATGTGCCGCGAAAGCGGCCCGGACTCTTGTCCAAACCGCGGCCGTCATGCGGTCGCGACCCGCAACGCTGGCTGGGGAATGTGCTGCCTCGGCCACCCGCGGCGGCGCACATCCCCACCACGTACCGGCGGTTCGGCGCGTCGAGACTTGCCCTTGGTCAAGACCGACCTACGCTCAGAGGTGATGAGCGATGCCAGATCGACATCGCAGGGTCCAGTTCCTGCCATGTTTCTCGACGCAATCGCCAGTCTGCGTACGGTCGGGCCACGCCCTGAGATCACTCTCGACGAGATCGCCGGCCCAGCCAGGTTGGCGCCGTACTCGCATGCCTTGGGGGCCGAGGTCACCGTCGAAGGCCAGGAGATCGCGACGGGACGGCTGGTCGTCCTCCATGACCCCGACGGGCAAGCGGGCTGGGACGGCGTGCTGCGGATCGTGGGATTCCTCACAGCCGAGACCGATGCCGCGCTTGCCACCGACGAGTTGTTCCCAGAGGTCGGCTGGAGTTGGTTGCTCGAGGCGCTGGACAGCCGCGGGGCTGCGCACACTGCGGTGGGCGGGACGGTGACCTCCACGGTGTCCACGCGGTTCGGGGACATCGCGGGGCCACAACGCAGCGTCGACGTCGAGATCCGCGCGTCTTGGACTGCCCTGAGCTTTGATTTGGCCGCGCATCTGCAGGCGTGGCTGGACGTACTCGGCTCGGCGGCCGGGCTCCCGCCCCCTGGAGTACGCCTGCTGACCTCTCCGGCCTCTGGTGCCGACCTTGGCAGGCGCCAACCGCAGTGAATCCGTCCACCGAGAGCGCCGTTCCCCCTCCAGCGGGCCAGGCCGGTCCGAACCAACGCCGTAGGACCCGCACGCGACGGGCAGAGATAAGCCGAGTCGACACCGCAGAGCGCCTCATTGTGCTGGCGGCGGCGGAGAAAGCGGGGCCCGCCGATGTTGCCGATCCGGTAGACGACGATCCTGCGGAGCCGGAATACACGACTGTGGAACTGCTCGAACCCCGCGACGGCGTTCCCGAGCCGTTGACCACCGCCGCTGAGGTGGCTGCGTATGCGGCCCGACTGGCCGCTGGAGACGGCCCGGTGGCGGTCGATGCGGAACGTGCTTCGGGATATCGGTACGGCCAACGCGCCTATCTCGTGCAGATCCGTCGCGAGGGCGTCGGGACTGCCCTGATCGACCCGATCGCGGTGCCCGATCTGAGCCCGATCGGTAGGGCAATCGGGGATGCCGAGTGGGTCCTGCATGCGGCCAGCCAGGACCTGGGCTGCCTAGCCGAAGTCGGCATGTTTCCCCGCCGGCTCTTCGACACCGAACTGGGCGCCCGCCTGGCCGGCTTCTCCCGCGTCGGCCTCGGCGCCCTGGTCGAGGAATTGCTCGAGCTTCGGCTGGAGAAAGGTCACTCGGCCGCCGATTGGAGCACTCGGCCGCTGCCCAGGGAATGGTTGGTCTACGCCGCGCTGGACGTCGAGGTCCTCATCGAACTCCGTGACAGAGTGCGGGAGCGCCTCGTTGACACGGGGAAGCTCGCGTGGGCCGAAGAGGAGTTCGCGGCCGTGCTCGCGGCTCCCGAGGCCACCCCCCGAGTTGATCCCTGGCGGCGCACTTCGGGCCTGCATTCCCTGCGCAGCGCCCGGCAACTGGCCGCGCTGCGCTCGTTGTGGACGGCACGCGACGGTGTTGCCCGACGCAGGGACATCGCGCCAGGACGGATCCTGCACGACAAGGCGATGGTGGCCGGGGTCCTTGCGGATCCGGACAGCGCTGAGGCGATGGTGGCGCTGCCCGTCTTCCGTGGGCGGGCGAACCGGAAGCTGATGGGTACGTGGTTCGGCGCCTTGCAAGAGGCCCGCGCCCTGTCCGACAAGGAACTACCGCCACTGACTGTTCCGGGCAGCGGGCCGCCGCCGGTGAATCGCTGGGCCGAGCGTGAGCCGGCCGCGGCCGCCCGACTAGCCGCCGGGCGCGGGGTCATCGCAGCCCTGGTCGAGGCCCACGGCGTGCCTGCCGAAAACCTGCTGAGTCCCGACCTATTGCGCCGACTGGCCTGGGACCCCCCGAAGCCGCTGACTGAAGTGTCAGTTGTCGAACGGCTGCGCGCCGGGGGTGCGCGGCAATGGCAGATCACCCTCACCTCGGCATGGCTGACCTCCGCCATGGCCCCCAGCAAACCAGCGAAGGCTGCGGCACCTGACGCGTAGCTGTGCTCACGAACACTTTGTTACCGGCCAGTAACGCCGGTTACCCTCCCAGTCATGTCTCGCACCCTTCGTGAAGTCGTCTTCATCGACGGCGTCCGCACCCCATTCGGTAAGGCAGGCCCCAAAGGGATCTACGCTGAGACTCGCGCTGATGATCTCGTCGTGCGCTGCATCCGAGAGTTGATGCGTCGCAACTCCAATGTCCCGCCGGACCGCGTCGACGAGGTGGCCATCGCCGCTACCACGCAGATCGGCGATCAGGGCCTGACCATCGGCCGAACCGCCGCGTTGCTGGCCGGGCTGCCCCGCAGCGTCCCTGGCTATGCCATCGACCGGATGTGCGCCGGTGCGATGACCGCGGTGACCACGACGGCCAGCGGCATCGCCTTCGGCGCCTACGACGTAGCGATTGCCGGCGGTGTCGAGCACATGGGTCACCACCCCATGGGTGAGGGCGTTGACCCGAATCCACGCTTCCTGTCCGAGAAGCTCGTAGACCCGTCGGCACTCGTCATGGGCCAAACGGCCGAGAACCTGCACGACCGGTATCCGCATCTGACCAAGGAGCGCGCCGACGCCTTTGCCGCTGCCAGCCAGGCCAGGTACGCGAAGGCGGCCGCCAACGGCCAGATCGGCCAGGATCTCGTTACCGTGGCGACCCGCTCAGCGCAGGCCGGGTACGGACTCGCCACGACCGACGAACCGCCGCGGCCGGAGACCACGATCGAAGGGTTGTCCACGCTCAAGACGCCGTTCCGGGCGCACGGACGGATCACTGCCGGTAACGCGGCCGGCCTGAACGACGGCGCGACGGCCTGCCTGATCGCCGCCGAGGAAGTGGCTCGCGAACTGGACGTGCCGGCTGCGATGCGCCTCATGGGATACAGCTTCGTCGGCGTCGAGCCGGAGGTCATGGGGATCGGTCCCATACCGGCCACCGAGAAGGTGCTTCGCCAGACTGGACTGTCCATCGAGGACATCGGAGCCTTCGAACTGAATGAGGCCTTCGCCGTACAAGTGCTGGCGTTCCTCGACCACTTCGGCATCGCCGACGACGACGAGCGGGTCAATCCCTGGGGTGGCGCGATCGCCGTCGGCCACCCGCTGGCCTCCTCCGGCGTGCGGTTGATGAC
>JALZIX010000155.1 GCA_030860025.1 Actinomycetota bacterium | reverse complement strand
GCCCAGGCTCCGGCAGCCCCGCCGCCGACGCCGCCTGCTCCCGCGCCGACCCAACCCGACGCAGGGGACAGCCCGGCCTCAGGTGAGATTCCGCGGCCAATCCCACGGCCAGGTGCCCGTCCTGCCGGACCGCGCCCCGGCAACAACCCGTTCGGCGTCGGCGGCGGCTCTCCGCCCGTACGTCCCGGCGCCCCCCGCCCCGGTGCGGCTCCACGCCCGGGTGGCACCGGTGGCCCCGGTGTTGCCCGACCCAACCCCGGGATGGTCCCCGCACGTCCGAGTCGGCCAGCACCAGCCGGTGGAAGAGGCCGCCCGGCCGGTCCGGGAACCGGTGGCCCCGGTGGACCGGGCGGTCCCGGTGGACCGGGCGGTCCCGGTGGGCCAGGTGGCGGTGGCAACTACCGCGGTGGTGGCGCCCCGAGCGGTCCTGGTGGCGGCGCACCAGCAGGTGGCGGCGGTTTCCGGGGTGGCCCGGGTGGTCGCGGTGGTCGCGGTGGGCGTGGCACTGGTACTGCCGGAGCCTTCGGTCGTCCCGGCGGGCGCGGCCCGGTTCGTGGCCGCAAGTCCAAGAAGCAGCGCCGTCAAGAGTTCGACAACATGCAGGCCCCGGCGATGGGTGGGGTCGCACTCCCGCGCGGGAACGGGGCAGTCGTCCGGCTGCCTCGAGGAGCCTCGCTGACCGACTTCGCGGAGAAGATCGGCGCAGACCCGGCGGCACTGGTCGCTGCGCTGTTCCACCTGGGCGAGATGGTCACCGCGACCGCCTCCGTCAACGACGAGACCCTTGCCCTTCTCGGCGGCGAGATCGGTTATGAGGTCCAGGTCGTCAGCCCCGAGGACGAGGACCGCGAACTACTCGAGTCCTTCGACCTGACCTTCGGTGACGAGGAGATGGCCGAGGAGGACCTCATGGCCCGTCCGCCGGTCGTCACCGTCATGGGTCACGTCGACCATGGAAAGACCAAGCTACTCGACGCGATTCGGCGTACCGACGTCGTCGCCGACGAGGCTGGTGGCATCACCCAGCACATCGGTGCCTATCAGGTCCCTGCCGAACTCGAGGGGGAAGAGCGACTCATCACCTTCATCGACACCCCGGGTCACGAGTCGTTCACCGCCATGCGGGCCCGCGGGGCGAAGGTGACCGACATCGTCGTGCTCGTCGTCGCCGCCGATGACGGCGTGATGCCGCAGACGGTGGAGGCGCTCAATCACGCTCAGGCCGCCGACGTGCCGATCGTGGTCGCGGTCAACAAGGTGGACAAGGAAGGGGCAAACCCAGCCAAGATCCGCCAACAGCTGACCGAATACGGCCTGGTCGCCGAGGAATACGGCGGCGACACGCTTTTCGTCGACGTCTCGGCGACGAAGCGGCTGGGCCTGACCGAACTGCTCGAGGCCATCCTCTTGACCGCCGATGCGTCGCTGGATCTGCAGGCCAACCGCGAGCAGGACGCCCAGGGCGTTGCGATCGAGGCGCATCTCGACCGCGGTCGTGGTCCGGTCGCCACTGTTCTGGTCCAGCGCGGAACATTGCGGGTCGGTGACTCCATCGTCGCCGGCGACGCCTTCGGGCGGGTCCGGTCGATGCTGGACGAACACGGTGAGAAGTTGACCGAGGCGCTTCCGTCGCGTCCGGTCCAGGTGCTCGGTCTCACCTCGGTGCCTCGGGCCGGCGACACATTCCTGGTCGTCGACGAGGACCGGGTGGCCCGGCAGATCGCCGAGCGTCGCCAAGCCCGGATCCGCAACGCGCAGAACGCCGCATCGCGCAAGCGGGTCAGCCTCGAGGATCTCGATTCGGCCCTTCGCGAGACCAGCGAGCTCAACCTGATCATCAAGGGAGACAACTCCGGAACCGTGGAGGCGCTCGAAGATGCCCTCCTGAAGATCCCGGTCGGTGAGGACATCTCGCTTCGGGTGATCCACCGCGGTGTCGGCGCCATCACCGAGGGCGACATCAACCTCGCCATCGCCGACAACGTCATCGTCCTGGGCTTCAACGTCCGAGCCGAGGGCAAGGCGACCGAACTGGCCGGCCGCGAGGGCATCGACATCCGGTACTACTCGGTCATCTATCAGGCGATCGACGAGATCGAGGCAGCCCTCAAGGGCATGCTCAAGCCGGAGTTCGAAGAGGTGCAGCTCGGGACGGCGGAGGTCCGCGAGATCTTCCGGGTGCCGCGCATCGGAAACGTGGCCGGCTCCCTGGTCCGGTCGGGCACGATCGTGCGCAACAGCAAGGCCCGGCTGATGCGCGACGGTGCCGTGGTGGCGGAGAACCTGACCGTGGACTCCCTGCGGCGATTCAAGGATGACGCCACCGAGGTCCGTGAGGGCTTCGAATGCGGTATCGGCCTGGGGTCCTTCAACGACATCAAGGTCGACGACGTCATTGCGACCTACGAACTCCGCGAGAAGCCGCGGGACTGACGCCGAGCGAGTTGATCATCGGCAAACGAGGGGTTTTCCGCTGAATAACCCACCTGTTTGCCGATGATCAACTTCGCACGTCCTAGAAGGGGAGGGTCCTGCGGTGTTCACCGCGACCATGTGGTGCGACATCCAGCTCGGGCATGTCGCCTCGCTCAAGGCCAAGCGCTCGGTCGTCAGGCCGATCGTCGCCGAGCTACGGCGCCGGTACGACGTCGCGGCGGCTGAGGTCGGTGCCAACGAGCTGTATCGGCGGGCCGAGATCGGAGTGGCAGCCGTGGCCTCGACTGCGGGACAGGTTGGCGATGTGCTCGACGAGTGCGAGCGGTTCGTGGCTGCTCGTCCCGACTTCGTCCTGCTGTCCGTACGGCGGCAGCTGTTCTCACATACCGACGCACTCACCCTCACCGGCGATATCCCGGTGAACGCGTCCGGCCCGGTAGGAAATGAGGAAAGCCGCCATGGCTGACGCGGCTAGAGCGCGCCGATTGGCTGTACGCATCCGTGAGATCGTCGCCTCGACCCTCGAGCATCAGGTCAAGGATCCGCGCCTCGGGATGGTCACGATCACCGACGCCAAGGTCACTGGCGACTTACGGGAGGCGAGTGTCTACTACACCGTTTACGGCAGTGACGCCGAAGTCACCGGTTCGGCCATCGCGTTGGAAAGTGCCCGCGGCGTACTCCGCAGTGCGGTCGGAAAGCAGACCGGCATCAAATTCGTGCCGACCCTGACCTTCGTCAGTGACGCAGTACCCCAGACCGCGCAGGACATCGAAGACGCGCTGGCTCGCGCACGCGCGATCGATGCCGAGGTGGCCGCCAAGCGCAACGGTGCCGCGTACGCCGGGGAGCCGGACCCGTACCGCCAACCGCGCAGCGAGTCGTCTGACGACACCAACGTGCCGGACGACCCCGGAGAGGACGAGTGAAGGACGCCCTGTATCGGACCTATTGGCAGAAGGCGTCCTTCACTCGGCTCAGAATCGGCCACTGACTCCCAGATGACAGCCCAGCGAGGGGTTCTCGCCCTGGCTGCCCCGGCGCTGGTGGTCCTTGCCGCGGAGCCGCTCTATCTGCTGGTCGACACCGCCGTTGTCGGCCACCTTGGCTCGATTCCGCTGGCCGCGCTGGCGCTGGGCGGCGGCGCGTTCGCCTTCTCCGCGTTCCAGTTCAACTTCCTGGCTTATGGCACCACGAGTGTGGCCGCCCGGAGATTCGGTGCGGGGGACATCGAAGGGGCCCGCGGGCAGGGAGTGCAGGCCTCCTACCTCGCCGTCGGCATCGGGCTGCTCATGATCGTCTTCTTCCAACTCCTGGCCGACCCGATCACCCGGACCCTGGCTGGTGGTGCCGGGACGGTGCAGGCTCAGGCCGAACTGTGGTTGCGGATCGCCAGCCTGGGTGCCCCCATGGTCCTGCTGACCCTAGCCGGCAACGGCTGGATGCGCGGAGTGCAGGACACCAGGCGGCCGCTGCGCTATGC
>JALZIX010000146.1 GCA_030860025.1 Actinomycetota bacterium | reverse complement strand
CGCGTTCAGCCGTGACCTCTGTTGACGGATAGGAAGCCGACGTGAGGATCTCGGCTAGGAGCTCGAGGACCGTCGACAGTCCGGTACGAAGGACCGCGGTGGACAACAACAGTCGATCGGCATCCATGGAAACCGACAGATCAGCACCGACGGCTGCGAGGTCACTGGCCAGCTGTTGCTGGTCACGCTGGGCCGTGCCGAAGAGCATGGACGAGGACATGAGCGAGGCTCTGGCCGTGCTGGTGACTGCCGTCTGGTTGTTGGCGGCCGGCATCGGGATCCGTAACCGCACTTCGACCATGGGAACGGTGGGCCGGCGTACGACGAGGGTGGTCAGTCCGTTGTCGAGTGTGTCGGCCACTGCGCGCGGCGGCCGTACCGGACGCGGTTCGACGAGCGGGGGCAGGCCGGTGTCCCGGTCGGGTTCCAGGAAATCTGTCATGAACCGGCCCCGGGTCTGAGTTCCAGCACAGCTCGGTGTTGGGAACGCAGGCCGGCAGCAGCGGCGGCCACCGCGGGGGCATCCACCCCGGCCAGCCGGTCGGGCAGCTCGATGGCGAACTCGGCGCGGCCGTGGATCAGCTCGCCCGCGGCGAAGCTCTGCGTACGACCCAACACGGGATCGACCTGACGCAGCAGTTGGGCGGCCATGCGGGCTCGCACCCGTGCGAGGTCCTCGTCGCCCACGCCGCCCTCCGCCACCTCCTGCATCTCCTCTTCCACCGCGGCGACCAGTTGCTCCCCGCTGATGTGTGGTCCGTGATGCGCCTGGAACATCAACGCGGTCGCGTCCCTGGCGTCGAACGGGTCGCCGAACAAACCGAGATACATCGACTGGTGGATGGCCAGATGATCTCGACGGATCAAGCGCTGTTCCAGGCGAGATGCGTCGGAGTCGGACATGAGTTCGCTCAGCACGACGTAGGGCAGAAAGGCCTCGAAGTCACCGACCGGATCCGGAACCCGCCACGCCACAGCCAGCGCGGGGGTCGCGGCCAACGGATCCACCACTTCGGCATGCCGGTCCTCGGCCAGCGACGGCTCGCCGAATCCCGGTAGGTCTGGGGTCGACCGAGCCTCCACCTGACCGAAGTATTGGTGCACCCACGCGGTTGTCCGGTCCACGTCGAAGTCACCGCCGACGGCCAGGACCGCATTCCCCGGCGCGTAGTAGGAGTCGAAGAATTCCGCGGCGTCGGCGGCGGTGGCGCTCTCCAGATCCACGAAATCGCCGTACCCGTTGTGGGTGTTGGCGAAGGTGTCGAACAACACCTCCGGAAGCTGCAGCCAGGGGAAGGCGCCGTACGGGCGGTTGAGGACGTTGACCCGGATCTCCTCCTTGACCACATCGATCTGGTTGTCGATGGTCTCCTGGGTGAGCAACGGCGCCGCCATCCGATCGGCCTCGGAGAACAGGGCCCGTTCCAGCGCCCCGGCCGGCAGCACCTCGAAGTAGTTCGTGTAGTCCAGGTGCGTGCTGCCGTTGAATACCCCCCCGCTGCCCTGTACGACTCGAGCGTGCTCCAGCTTGGGCAGATGCGCGGAGCCTTGGAACATGACGTGTTCGAAGAGATGAGCGAAGCCGGTACGGCCGCGCGGCTCGCTGCGCATGCCGACGTCGTAATAGACGGCAACCGCGACGACCGGCGACGTCGAATCCGGCGCCAACACGACCCGCAGGCCGTTGTCCAGGATCAGGTGATGCAGCGGATGGGCCGGCAGGGATGGGACGCGGACGGGCACTCGCGCGACGATAGCCGCTGGCCGCCCGGCGGCTCGGCCAGTGCGCCGGCGCGGGCTCAGGGCAGGACGTCGATCTCGTCGATTACCCGGTCGACGATGCCGTAGAGCTCGTTGTGGGTGTTCGGGATCGAGATGTACATCAGCGCCGGGGCCGACCGGCCGGTTTCGATGAGGATCAACGCGGCCCGCTCCCCGGTCGAGTCGTAGCCGGGCACATCCCAGGCGAGGTCGAATTCGAGCAGATAAGCCGCGGCGCCGTCCACGGCGATCGCCTCGTCGCGCAGCGTCTCGATCGTGTTGGGGCCCGGATAGTAGTGGAGCCGAACACTTGCTTGCACGTCCAGGATCGTGCTCCCGAAGGAACTCGGCCCGCTGTACTGGAAGAACGGCTGCAGCGGGCCGGAGGTGACTTGAGCGATGAATCGACCGCCGTTCGGCACCACCTGCTGAGTCACGATGTACTGCCCCGCGGTCGAGGTTGTCTCGGTGACCTCGGTGTCGAACTCCAACCAGTACGCGCCGAGGTAGGGGTAGGCGACCCCCGCGGCCTCGTCGACGATGCGGGTTTCGCCGGGCGCCCGGCTGGGGGGTGCGGATGGCTGTCCGGCGGTCGTGGTGGTTGGCGGAAGATCATTGGAACCGCCGACGACGACCACGATGGCGATGAGTACCCCGACCGCGACGATACCGGCGACCCAACCGATCCAGGTGCTCCGTGCTCCTGAGATGACGGTGACCACTGGTCTGCCGTTCCGAGGCTGCCTGCTCCGCTGACGGCGCGCTGACGTACCCGGAACATCCTCGTCACTGAAGCTGTCATCCCTGTAGGGGTCCTCGTACGGCGAAGGACCGGCCGCGTAGGCCGTCAGCGTCGTTCCGGCGCCGGGCTTCGGGCGCACCGACTCACTCCAGCCGAGGCCGTTCCACCAGCGCTCCAGCGCGGTCCGGCCTTCGGGGTCGGGATACCACCCCGCGGTGTCACTCACGATGATGAGGGTACGTCGCGCACTATCCTTCCCAGAACCATGAGGGAAGCCGGGCCTTACGCTGCGCGTACCGGCGATCTCACCGACTTCCTGATCGAGACCGATGTCTGGACCGAACAACTTCTCCTCGACGCGGGCATCCCGATACTCGACGCGCCACTGGTATCCGTGGGTGGCGGGCTGGGCTCCTTCGCGCTGATCGACCGCCTGAGAATCTGCGGGGTCGGTAGCGAGTCGCTTCGGGTTCTCACCCCCCTGACCACACCTTGGGAGAGCTTCGCCTACCTCACCCGGGTTTCCCAGGTCGCCCGCGCGGATCGACTGCGCTCGGATTCCTCGGCCTGCCCAGACAACATCTGGGCCTTTCCCTCCTACGCTGTGCGTGAGGCATTTCAGGCTGACTCCGTGGGTCAGTTCCTGAGGCCGCTCTGGCACGTGCTCACCGAGCCGTTGTTCGGGGAGCACTTCACCCCCCGCGTCAGTCAGGTCATCGACGCCATGGCGCGGGAATCCGTCCGCATCCGTTATCCGGAGATGGTCGTTGCCGGACAAGTCCGGATGGTGCGGCGCCGAGAGGCAGGTGGGTACTTCACGATCCTCACGCCGCCCGAGGATGTCGCACCTACGAAGCGGATCGCCTTCCGCTCCGGCTATGTCCACCTGGCGGTCGGCTACGCCGGACTGAAGTTCCTTCCCGACTTACAGGCATATCGACAATCCAACATCGCACGCAATCGCGTCGTAAACGCCTACGAGCCACACGAACACGTCTACGACCAGTTGCGCCGCCGTCCCGGGACAGTCATGGTCCGCGGCTCCGGGCTGGTGGCCGCGAGGGTGCTGCAGCGGTTGATCGAGGAGCGAAACAGCCACGGTCTGCAGACTCGCGTCGTCCACATCTTCGGCACCTACGTCGCCGGACCTGACGGTTCGCGCTTCATGCGACGAAACGGTGGGGACGGCTTCGCCTATCAACGCTTCGCCGAACCGAAATCTGTGTGGGGTGGGCAATTACGCGACCGGGCGAGAAAGACAGAGGGCATCGGGCGGGTGGAGTTCTACGAGTCACTCGGCGGCGCCTCCACACCGTTGCGCAGGAACTGGCAAGCCCAACTTGCGCAGGCCCGGGCACAGGGCTGGTACTCCGTCGTCGTCGGCGAGGTGCAAGCGCTCGATTCCGGGGCCGATGACGTCATCACCGCCCGAATCCAAACCCGGGCGAGCGTGTTGATGGCTGAAGCATCCTTTGTCATCGACTGCGCCGGACTGGAGTCCGACATCGGCGAGCAACGCATCCTGGCAGATCTGTTGCAGCACTCCGGCGCGGCCCGTAACCCCTTGGAGCGGTTGGACGTCGAACCTTCCTTCGAGGTACGTGGGACCCGCAGCGGGCGAGGGCGCATCTACGCCTCCGGCGCCGCAACGCATGGCGGCTACCTTCCGGGGGTCGACAGTTTCCTGGGGCTGCAGATCGCCGCACAGGAGATCGCTGACGACCTCGCGACCGACGGATTCTGCCGCATGCTCGGGCCGGTGCGCTCCGCGCGACAGTGGCTGCGCTGGGCAACGAACAAGGCCCCCTAGGCATCGATGACTTATTCGCTCGTCGGTCGAGTCCAGACCCGGATTCTGCTGTTCACCCTGATCGGCGCGGTCTGGGCGGCCCTGATCACTCCGCTCCTGCCGACCCGGATTCCGCTCGGCGACTCATACGGCATGGCCTTCACGGTGGTCGGACTGCTCGTGGTGGTCGGCCTGCTGTGGGAGTTGCTCTATCACTTGCTTCAGCAGTTTCGTTGGGACAAGGACTGGCCGTCGGCGTTCTCGCTACTGGCCGGAATCCCCGAAGGGCTGCTGCTGTGGTTGCTGTTGGACACCGATACCTGGCTCTGGGACGTGCCAGTCACGCCCCGCGCCTTCTGGCTGCTCTTCTGCTCGACCTGGCTGGTCATCTGGGCGGTGCTCAACGGCCCGATCCGGGTCCTGTTGACCCGGTGGCGCTGGCGCGGCGGGAGGCTGTTGGGGTGATCGAGGACAACTCCGTGGGTAGCGGGCGCGCAGACACCGCGTCGGGCATGTCCGCATTCGATCGGGTGCGCGTCACGGTGCGCCCCGGTACGGACGTGGTGGCCCGACTGCCCGCGGTACTTCTCGTGACGCGGGTCGCCGATACCGACGAGGGGGATCGCGCGCTTGGAGCCGTTCTGAAACTGCTCGAGGTCCTCGGTGCGACGACCGCCGGTGCGCCTGGTGAACGCATGACCCGGGGACTTCTCGTTCTGATCGAGGACGGCGCCGCTCCGGCTGACCTGGCGATGGTCGCCGCAACCGATCAGGGCTTGACCGTCGTACTCGCCGGAGCCGGCGCCGTGACCGTCTCCGAACCGGGTCTGCGGCTGGCCAGCGCGGACGGCCGCGTCCTGACCCGCGAACTCGATTGGCCCCCGGCACCGCTGCTCCTGGATCTGGGTGCCGACAGAGCAGAGCCCGGCGACGAGGCGCAGCGCCGGGCGTTGGCTAGGCCCTTCGATCTGCGCGCCGGGGTGGTGCCGGGTCGCGCCGCCGTCCTGTCCCCGCCACCGGCGGTGACCTCGCTCACCGGAACCGTCCGGCTGGGCCAGGGCGCGCTGCGGCCACCGCCCGCACGCGAGACTGTGGCAGCCGACGGCGGGGACCCACCGCCGCGGCATGACCAGATCCTGGGGGTGAGGCCGGTCGGGCCGCCGCGACCCGCCCTTCCGGTGCTGTTGGCAGACACGCATCCCGAGTCCGCCACCGCCTTGGTGCGCGGGTACCGCTGCCGGGACGGTCACTTCAACGACCCGAGGGCCCTGTTCTGTGTGGCCTGTGGCATCCGGATGGCCGAGAGCACCAGCGTCCTGGTCGAGGGACCGCGGCCGCCACTGGGACTTCTGGTGCTCGACAACGGGGCGACCTTCGCCGTGGACGACGACTACCTGTTGGGACGTGAACCCGACGTGGACGAGCGCGTCCGCGCGGGTCAGCTACGCCCGCTGGTGCTATACGACACCACTGGTGCGATCTCGCGCAGACACGCCGAGATCAGGCTCGACGAGTGGGATGTCCTGCTGATGGATTGTGGCTCTGCCAACGGCACGCTCGTGGCCGAACGAGACGCAGCAGTGTGGTCGGCGCTGGTACCCGGTCAGCCGATCAGGATGTTGGCAAGTATGCAGGTGCGGATCGGTGATCGCAGCTTCGTGTTCGAGTCGTTGCAAGGTGCGCTGTGACGAATCTGTCGGTACAACTACCGGTTCCTGACTACGTTGGTGATTACCAGGTTCAGAAACCGCTCGGATACGGCAACAGCGGCCGCGTCTACCTCGCCCGACCGCCGCTTCGCCTCGGCCTCACCGAGGAGTTAGTTGCGGTAAAGGTGTTCAACGGCCCCTGCCCGGACGCCGCCTATGACCTGGCCGTCGAAGAGCTGCGGACCGTCTCGTCATTGCCTTCACCTTTTCTGGCACGTGTCTACGAAGCCGGCCTGACGGGTTCTTCGCTCTTCTACGCATCGGAGTACGTCGCTCTGGGCTCCCTCGCCGCAGCCGGACGACCACTGAGCCAGATCGAGGTTCTGTTAGCGGTCTCGCACGCCGCCCAGGCCGCACACACCATGCACGAGGCCGGCATCGCACACACCGCGATCAAACCGCAGAACGTGCTCATCGGTCCGCACAGCGCGCTGCTGTCCGACCTTGGCCTGGGCCGATTTCTGCGGCCGGGCCTGACGACGGGCGTAGCCACGTCCGGATCGGTGGAATACCTCGATCCGGCGGTCCTCCGCGGCGGATCACCGTCACGATCGAGCGAGGTCTGGGCACTGGGCGCCACGCTGCATCGGGCGCTGTCAGGCGTCGGGCTCTATGGCGATCTGTCGCACACCGACCCGCTTCGGGTCATCCGTACGGTCATGTCGGCGAGCCCGGCCTTGGCGCCACATCTGGGCCCTGATGCCGCTGCGCTGATCCAGGCGTGCCTTCTTCCGATCGCTCGGCGCATACCCACGGCCGCAGTGTTCGGCCAGCAGTTGGTGGAGCTGGCAAAGCACGGCCAGGCACGGCTCAGCGGTGAGTGATCTGCCCGCGGGCCACCCACCAGTCGTAGAGCTGCCGCAAGCCCGCCGCATCACCCGAGGCCGCTGACGTGATGGCGAAGACGTTGAGCTCGGTGTTGGTCCATGCCACATAGGCAGTGTTCTCGGAGTCGATGAAGCAGGCCAGCTCGCCCACGACCGGTCCGCCCTGGGCGTAGGACGCGAAGCCCTGGTTCTGCCCGCAGCCAGCCGCATTTCCGGAGGGAAGCTCATCGAGAGATCGGGCCTGCACGTAGTCCTCGAAGGCGCCCGCCACGTCAGCCGCCTCGCCGTACAGGAAGAAATCACTCGCATTGGCGCCAGGCGAGCTGATGCTGGGTCCGCAAGTCAGGGCGGCCAGCGAACCGTCATCGGCCGGCCTTGCGGTCGCGGTACAGCGGTCGACGGTGAAGTCCAGCGGGATGAGCTCGCGCAACGTAGCCTCATCGGCTGGTGCGGCCGGTCCGGCCTCCTCCGCGGAGTTCGAGCCGCCGACCCCGTCGAGAATTCCGCCCGCCGGGAGCTCTTCGGTGGGCGTGGGACTGCCTGTGCTGGTCGATGTCGGCTCGACCGTGGTCGATGGGTCCTCATCGCTGGTGAGCACGACGATGAAGGTCGCCGCGATGACGGCCAGCAGAACGGCGATGATCGAAGCGGCCCACAGCCGGGCGCGGCGCGACCCGGGGGGAGGCGGCTGTCCGGCACCTGACAAAGCACCCGGACGGGGGATCGGTCGGGGCAGCGGCCGGGGGCTGCCATCTCCCCGCCATGCATAGGAGCCGGGGCCGGTGAGGCTCGCCCGCGCCGCTGCTCCCAGGTCACCGGCCCTGGCGAAGCGGTGATCCGGATTCTTGGCCATTCCCCGCGCGATGACTTCGTCCAGGGCCTGGGGTATGCCGACCCGCTGCATCGACGGCCGAGGCGGTGGAATGTGGAGATGCGCGTACATCAGAGTGGGTAGGCCATCGCCCTTGAACGGCGGACCGGCCATGAGGCACTCATAGAGGAGGCAGGCCAGCGAATACACATCCGATCGCCGGTCGAGGGCCGTGTCGAGGAAGCGTTCGGGTGCCATGTAGTCGAAGCTGCCCAGCGCCGCCCCGGTGTGCGTGAGGGCTGCAGCCTTGCCTGACCCGGTGGTCCGGGCGATGCCGAAGTCGACCAGGTAGACGAAGTCCTCGTCCCTGCCCGGACTACTGAGCAGCACATTGGACGGCTTCACGTCCCGGTGGATCAGACCGTCGTCGTGGGCGGCATCCAGCGCACGAGCCAGCTGGCTGATGATGTTGACCGCACGCCCCGGCGGCATCGGCCCGTCCCGGTCCAGTGCCTGGCCCAAGTCCTCTCCCTCGACCAGCCGCATGTCCAGGAACAACCGGCCGTCGATCTCGCCGAACCGATGGATCGGAATGACATGCGGCTCGCGTAGGCGAGCGGCCAGCTGGGACTCGCGCCGGAAACGTTCCCGGTAGCCGGCGTCCTGCGCCAGACTCTCGGTGAGCAACTTGAGCGCCACGACCCGGTCATGCGTCTGGTCATAGGCGCGATAGACCTCGCCCATCCCACCTCGGCCGAGCACGCCTTCGATCCGGTACGGACCGAACTGCTGCACGGGACTCCGATCCACGACCACACTCCGCCTTACCCCAGCCAAGATCGGTGGCTGGGCTCCGCCGGGCCGCCCCTGACGCGCGGTCATCGGGCAAAGACCTCGCCAGGTTAGTCACGACGATGTGATGCCCGTGTTTCGCTGCGTGGATGCGGCTGGGATCGAGCTGAGCGAGGCGCGCGGCTGGTCACCGGTCTGGCAGGCTCGCTCACATGCAGATATCGGTGGGCGGGCTGATCTTCGAGGTGACCGTTGATGGGCCCGAGGACGGCCGCCCGGTGCTGTTGCTGCACGGTTTTCCGCAGACCGGACGCTGCTGGGACGCCGTACGCGAAGCTCTGGTCAGGGCCGGGCACCGCGTGATCGTCCCCGACCAGCGCGGGTACTCCCCCGGCGCTCGCCCGGAGGGGGTCGCCGAGTACGGGATCCGCCTGCTGGTCGGAGACGCGATGGGAATCCTCGACGCCCTCGACCTCGGTGCGGTTGACCTGGTCGGTCACGACTGGGGTGCCAATGTGGCCTGGTGCCTGGCGACCTGGCATCCGGAGCGGATCCGCTCGCTGACGGCGGTCTCCGTACCGCATCCAGCGGCCTTCAGTTGGGCCGTCAAGCACAGTGTGGACCAGAAGAAGCGCTCGGCCTACATCCTCCTGTTCCGGATGGAGGGCAAGGCCGAGCGCGTCCTGCTCGACAACGACGCGCGCCGGCTGCGCAAGATCTTGGCCGGGCTGTCGACTGAGGTCGCCGAGCACTACGTTTCGGTGCTCTCCGAGCCCGGCGCCCTCACCGCAGCCCTGAACTGGTATCGCGCGCTTTCCAGAAAGGACGTTGCCGACATGGGAGCAGTGACCGTTCCGACGACCTACGTCTGGAGCACAGAGGATCTTGCGCTCGGCGAGGAAGCGGCCACGAAGTGCGGCGAATTCGTCCAAGGTGATTTCCGGTTCGTCATCCTCGACGGGGTCTCGCACTGGATTCCGGAACATGCTCCCGACCAGTTGACCGCGGCCATCCTCGACCGGCTGTCGACTGCATGACCGGCTCCCCACTGGTGCGAATCGCCGCACCAGAGGATGCGGCGGCACTGGGCAGGGTGCACGTCCGTGCCTGGCAGGCGACCTATCGAGGCATCATGCCCGAGGACTTCCTCGACAACCTTGATCCCGCCGAGCGCGGCCAGATGTGGGCAAGCTACTTGACCACCCGTCGTCCGATGTCATCGAGGCTCGTCATCTGTGCCGAGCCAGGGGACGAACCGGTGGGATTCGCGCTCGTCGGTCCGGATCGCGAATCCGCATCGCCCGAATCGGATCTCGGTGAGCTGTACGCGATCAATCTCGATCCCGACGCCTGGGGACAGGGGCTCGGCCGCGACCTGCTCGCCGCCGCGACGACAGAGTTGAGTCGACTCGGATTTCGCGAAGCGGTGCTGTGGGTCGCTACCGCCAACGCGCGAGCGCGCAGGTTCTACGAGGTCGCCGGCTGGCACCCCGACGGCACCCAGCGCATCGACGACTCACTGGGACCGGCGATCGATGAAGTCCGGTACCGCCGGTCCCTGACGACCCGGACAAGCTGATCATGGATGGGTCCCAGATGACAGACCGCACCACCGGAACTATCGCGATCACCGGCGGATACGTCGTCCCCGTCTCCGGGCCCCCGATCGAGAACGGGACCGTACTCATGGCCGACGGCAAGATCGCCGCCGTTGGGGCACGGGTCAGGATCCCCCGCAAGGCCGACGTGGTGGACGCCTCCGGTAAGTGGGTGCTGCCCGGGTTCGTGGAGGCCCACGCCCATCTCGGCGTCCACGAAGAGTCCGAAGGTTGGGCCGGGCAGGACACCAACGAGATGACCGACCCGAACGGCGCGCGGCTGCGCGCCCTCGACGCCATCAATCCCGCCGAGGAAGGATTTCGCGATGCGCTGAGCGGCGGCGTGACGACCGCGGTGATCAAGCCCGGGTCGGGAAATCCGATCGGCGGTCAGACGGTTGCGCTGAAATGCTGGGGCCGGATCGTCGACGAGATGCTGCTCAAGCAACCCGTGAGTGTGAAGAGTGCTCTGGGGGAGAATCCGAAGCGCGTCTACGGCGATCAGAAGAAGCTGCCCTCGACCCGGCTCGGCGTCGCGGCGGTCATCCGCGACGCCTTCATCAAAGCGGAGGACTACCGGGACAAGCGGGCGTCCGCGCGGCGCGAAAAGGAGCCCTTCGACCGCGATCCGACCTGCGAGATCCTGGTCCGCGTGTTGGACGGGGAGATCCCGTGGTGCCAGCACGTACACCGGGCCGATGACATCGCGACGGCCATTCGACTCGCCGACGAGTTCGACTACCGCTTGGTGATCAACCACGGGACCGAGGGCCACTTGGTGGCCGATCTGATCGCCGCGAAAAACATCCCGGTCATCATCGGGCCGCTGTTCACCAGTCGCAGCAAGGTCGAGCTCCGGCAGCGCTCACTTCGCAACCCGGGGCTACTTGCTCGGGCCGGTGTGCAGATCGCGATCACGACCGACCATCCCGTGGTGCCCATCCACTTCCTGGTGCACCAGGCGACGCTGGCGGTGAAGGAGGGGCTAGACCGCGACGAGGCGCTGCGCTGTCTGACGATCAATCCGGCGCAGATGCTCGGCTTGGACGACCGGGTCGGCTCGCTGACCGCTGGCCTGGATGCCGATGTCGTGATCTGGTCCGGGGATCCCCTGGATGTGATGTCGCGGGCGCTGCACGTCTATGTCGGTGGCCGCGAGGTCTACGCCTGGGACGAGGATCTCGGTGTTGGTCATGTCGCCGATCCGTACGACCGAGCCTGACTGACTACCCTCGACCGGTGCCCGCATCGTCCACCGCGCCGGCGATCCCGCCGGTGGCCGAGTTGCTGGCAGCTGCGGTGGTGGCCATCGACGGAACCCCGCGAGCAGGCCAGCAGCAGATGGCCGACGCAGTCGAGTCGGCCATGCAAACCGGGGAGCATCTCTTGGTGCAGGCCGGTACCGGTACAGGCAAGTCGCTGGCATACCTGGTTCCGGGATTGCGCCACGCAGTGCTCAACCGCGAACCGGTGGTGGTCTCCACTGCGACGCTGGCTCTCCAAGCCCAGATCGTCGGCCGAGATCTGCCGGTCCTCATCGAGGCCCTGGAACCACTGCTCGGCCGGCGCCCGTCGGTCGCGCTGGTCAAGGGTCGCGCCCACTACGCGTGCCGGCACAAGTTGGCAGGTGGTTACCCGGCCGATGAGCCGGCGCTATTCGAAGTCCCCAGCGCCAGCGGTCCGACCTCGGCGCTTGGGGCCGCGGTAGTCCGGCTGCGGGAATGGGTGGAGTCCTCGGCTACCGGCGATCGAGCCGAGCTCGTGCCCGGCGTGCCGGATCGGGCATGGCGGCAGATCTCGGTGACTGCCCATGAATGTCTTGGCGGGCAGCGGTGCCCCCAGGCGGCGACCTGCTTCAGTGAACTGTCCAGGGCACGGGCGCGTGAGGCCGACATCGTCGTGACCAACCACGCCTTCCTGGCGATCGACGCATTCGAAGGTCGGGCGCTGCTGCCCGATCACGAGGTGGTCGTCATCGACGAGGCCCACGAACTGGCGGACCGGGTCACCGGTGTCATCTCCGACCAGCTCAGCGCAGCCTCGGTCTCCGCGGCAGCCGCCGCGGCGGCGCGACACGCCGAGGTTGACTCGGCGCGGCTGTCCGACGCGGCCGCGGACCTGAACGCCGCTCTCGAGGAGCTGGAAGCAGGTCGATTTGCCGATGTTCTTCCCGAGTCACTGCACCAGGCGGTGGCCGCCGTACGGGATGCCGCCCGGGAAGCGCTCACGTCGTTGCCGGCCTCGGTCGCCCTGCTGGACACGGACGGCAACCAGGGTGCACAGCAACTCGCCCGCGGCGCGCTGTCCGAGATCTTCGATGTCGCCGAACGGCTGACCAAGGAGTCGGCGGAGGACGTCGCCTGGCTGACGGTGTCCGACTACGGCGCCGGTGCGCCTCGACGGACGCTGCAGGTCGCCCCGTTGTCGGTTGCCGCCCTGTTGCGCGAGCGACTCTTCAGCGAGCGGACGGTGATCCTGACCTCGGCCACCCTCACCGTCGGCGGCACCTTTGACGCCACCGCGGAAGCCCTCGGCCTGATAGGGGCCGATGCACCGGCCTGGCAGGGGCGCGACGTCGGCAGTCCCTTCGATTATCCCAAGCAGGGCATCCTCTACGTCGCGAAGCACCTGCCACCTCCCGGCCGGGACGGTCTCGGGGCGCCGGGTTTGGACGAGATCGCTGCCCTGATCGAAGCAGCGGGTGGCCGTACGCTCGGCTTGTTCTCCTCCCGCCGGGCCGCCGAGGCTGCCGCCGAGGAGATGCGCGAGCGGCTCGACTTCCCGGTGCTGTGCCAGGGCGACGATGCCACACCGACGCTGATGGCCGCCTTCGCCGCCGACGCGCGGACCTGTCTGTTCGGAACGCTGTCGCTCTGGCAGGGCGTGGACGTACCCGGGCCGACCTGCCAACTCATCATTATCGATCGGATTCCGTTCCCACGGCCGGATGACCCATTGATGTCAGCCCGTGCGACTGCGGTGACGCGGGCTGGAGGCAACGGGTTCATGTCGGTGTCGGCCAGTCATGCCGCGCTGCTGCTGGCCCAGGGGTCCGGGCGGCTCATCCGTACCGCCAGTGATCGTGGAGTGGTAGCCGTACTCGATTCGCGGCTGGCCAACGCGCGCTACGCGAACTTCCTGCGCGCCTCGATGCCACCGCTGTGGCCGACAGCCGCTCGGGAAGTCGTTCTCGCGGCATTGCGGCGCTTGGACGCCGCTGCCCGCAGCGCCGGGGATGCGCCGCCGCCCGGCACGGATCCGGTTGCTGCCGCGGTCCAGGCCGTCTGAACCCGGCAGCCGGTCGGCAGCACCCTCAGCTGCCGGGGATGCTCAGCTGCCCAGCAGTCCCTGCAGGGTCTCGGCGTTGCGCACGGCGTGGCCATGACCGTCGTTGTTGAAGTAGGCGAACACGTCCTTGCCGGCGCGCTCCCACTCGCGGATCCGGTCAGCCCACCACCTCAGATCCGCGTCGGAGTAGGAGCCCGCGTACATGTGCTGGTGATCAGGGCCGTGCAACCGCACGTACACCGCTCCCGAGGTGGCCCGCAGGACACACGGCAGCTTCGCGCCGCTGAGCACGCAATAGGCCGCTCCGTGGCGGGTCAACAAGTCGAACACCACGTCGTCCTGCCAGCTGGGATGCCGCAGCTCCACGGCGACTCGAATCCAGTCCGGCAACAGTGCCAGGAAATAGTCCAGCCGGCCGTCGTCGCGCTCATGGTCTGGGCGCAGCTGCACCAGTAGAACGGCTCGATGATCACCCAGCTCATGCCAGCCCTTGGCGATGCGCTCGACCCACGCCTCGGGTGCCAAGAGGCGTTTGGCGTGCGTGAGTCCTCGGGGCGCTTTGACCGACAGCTGGAATCCGTGCGGAAGCCGTCGGCGCCAGCTGGCGAAGGCCTCCTCGCGTGGCCAGCGATAGAAGCTGCTGTTCAGCTCGACGGTTCCGAAACGCCCTACGTATTGGTCCAACCGGTGCCAGGGCGCGGTGCCCGGCGGGTAGAGGACGCCGTCCCAGTGCGCGTAGCTCCAACCGGAGGTCCCGATCCAGACGCCCATTCCGGCCCTCCGTGAGATGCAATAGCTATTCGGACACCGTGCCATGAACCGGAGAGCGGAGGATGCGGTCGTGAAGCCTGATCTCGGATTTGCCATCGGGTCGACGGCCTTTGCCGTTGCCGCGGCGTTCGGAAGCGCGGTATCGGTCAAGCATGACGTGCCGGGGCGGCCGTTCGGCGTTTCCGTACCGCTGACGGTACCCACCGGTCTGCTGGTCGGCTGGGGCGCCGGAGTTGCCGCCCCGTGGCCGATGCCCTTGACCGCCCTGCTCGCCGCGGCCTCCACGCGGCGCGACGAGCCCAGCCCGGCGGCCGCGATCACTGGCTTGGGGCTGGGCCTGGCATGCATCGCCGGCACGCTGATCGAACCGGTGACCTACCGGCGCGGAACACCACCTGCGGTACGGGCCGCAATTTGCGGCAACGTGGCCGCGTCGGTGCTGCTGGCTGCCGCCGGGCGTCGCGCGCTGCGGCGAGCGCTTTCGGCTGTTGACTGAACCCTCTGCAGGCCGATCCGCCCGATTCGAGCTGCCCACGGTTCAGTCAACTCCTGGCTCGGTCCGCTGGGCGGGCTCGTAGGCTGCCGCCATGCCGCTGCGGGTAGGAATCCAGCTCCCTGAGGTAGAACGCGAGGTGCGCTGGCCGGAGTACCTCGCGATGGCTCGCGCGGCCGAAGAGGTCGGCTTCGACTCCATCTGGCTCGGCGACCACCTCCTGTTCCCGAGCGACGGGCGGCCCGAGCGGGGTCCCTGGGAGGCCTGGACCTTGCTGGCCGCACTTGCGGCGGTGACCAAGCAGGTCACCCTCGGTCCGCTGGTGGCCTGCACCGGTTTCCATCCGCCAGGACTGCTCGCCAAGATGGCCGCCACCCTCGACGAGGTCAGCGGCGGCCGGTTCGTCCTCGGCCTCGGCGCTGGCTGGAACAAGCGCGAGTTTCGCGCCTTCGGGATCCCAGACGACCGCCCGGTCACCCGCTTTGCCGAGTCGTTCGCGATCATCCACGGGCTGCTGCGCGGCCAACGGGTCAGTCAGCAGGGAGAGTTCTGCCAAGCCGAGGACGCTGTCCTGCTCCCGGTACCCCGCCGACGCGTGCCGCTGATGATTGGCTCGAACGGCCCGCGCATGTTGGCAATCACAATGCCGCACGTCGACGCGTGGAACACCTGGTACGACTGGTTCGGCAACTCAGCTGAGGGGTTCGCCGAACTGAACGCGCGAATCACAGCAGCGGCGATGGAGGCTGGCCGGCCACCCGAAGACATCACGCGCAGCGCTTGCGCCTTGATCATCGTGGACCCCGAAGCCGGGGAGCGCCCAGTTACGCCCGAGGCACCCGGCATCGAACCCGAGCACCTCCGTAAACACCTCGACGCCCTCGCCCTGGCCGGCGCCGACGAGGTGATCCTCGTGGTCAGCCCGATCACGGAGCACTCGATCCGACTTCTCGCTCAGGCCGCGGAGCTGACGGGCGGTTGAGTGCCAGGCGGGTCAGACGACTGGGAGCTCGCGGACCAATGCGAGGAGTTCGCCGGCCGTGGCCAGGTCGGCCGGCCGCACCGTCTCGTTGTGCCGGACGTAGACAAAGGCTGCCTTCACCTGCTCCACGTCCACGCCCGTCAATGCGGCCCACGCCAGGCGATAGGCGGCTAACTGGATAGCGGTGGCCTGCTTCTCGACGCCGGTGGGCACTGCTCCAGTCTTCCAGTCCACAACTTCGAAACCCCCTGCTACATCCCCGAATACAGCGTCCATTCGGCCGCGTAGCGCCAAGCCGTCGCCAACCTGCACGTGGAACGGGACCTCGACCTCGATCGGTTCGCGATTGGCCCACTCGCTGGCGAGGAAGGCAGCTTTGAGCTCCTCCAGGTCCTCGTCGGGGGCTGCGCCCTCATCAGCTGAACCGGGCAGTTCGTCCAGGTCGACCAACCGCGTGGCCCCGAAGCGTTGCTCCAGCCAGGCATGGAAGGCGGTTCCGCGGCGAGCCAGCGGCGCCGGCGCCGAGGGCAACGGCCGACGGATCCATCGGGCCAGCTGCGCCGGGTCCCGGCGAAGCGCGACGAGTTCGGACACCGACAGCTGCGCGGGTACGGCGACGTCGATCGTCGTTGCGCGTCGCCTGTCCCGTTCGGCCAGCAGCAGATCCACTTCCGCATCCCAGGCCAGTGAGTCCAACGTCATCGGATCATCGGGCGGGTTCCGTACCAGGTCGGCCGCAGCCTCGCGGGCAATCCGCCGGGCTGGCGGTAGCGGATCGACCGGCCAGGCGAGCTCGGTGAAGTCCTCGGCCATCGGGTTGGTCGCGTCGTCGTCGGGTGCCGGCGTCCACACCGAGACCCGGCTGCCGTTGGCCACCGCCGCGACCGTGTGGTTCCGCACGAGATCGAGCACCGCCGAAGCGCCGCGCGGCTTCTTCGCATCGCCGGTCCACCAACTGCCCGAACACAGCAACGTGGTCCGTGCCCTGGTCACGGCCACGTACGCCAGGCGCCACTCCTCGATGCTGGCGGCCTCCTGGTAGGCCTTCTTGGCCTCGAGGTAGGCGGTCTCGGCAGCTTTTTGGTCGGTCACGCCGGTCAGGTCGAGATCGGGGAGGTAGTCCCGGTCACCGCACAGCGCAACCGGGAGATGCCCGGGATCGGTGAGCCAGTGTTCGGTGCGCGCGGTGACGTTCTGCGGGAAGACGTCTTTGGTCAGCCCGGGGACGGCCACCACATCCCACTCCAAACCCTTCGCAGCGTGCACCGTGAGCAGCGACACCGCCGCCTCGGAGGTCTCGACCTCTCCCGGCTCCAGGCCCCGCTCCTCCTCCTCGGCCGCGGCCAGATAGGAAAGAAAGGCCGAAAGGGATGGCACCTCCGCTATCCGGGTGAACTCCTCGGCCACTTCGTGCAACGCCTGCAGGTGCGCGTGGGCGCGCGCGTGCGTCACAGCAGGACGGACGGCGACCTCGATGCCCAATCCGAGCGTGGCGACAACCTCGTCGATCAGGTCAGCCAGCGACACACCGCTGCGTCGGCGCAGCCAGGAGAGCTCCTCGCGCAGGGCAACGAGTCGTCGGTACCCCTCTGCCGAGTACGCCGCCGGAGGACCCGGATCGTCGAGTGCCTCGATCAGGCTGCCGGTCTCCTCCGATCCGGCCAAGAACGGCTCCGCAGCGGGGTCCAGCCCCGGAGGGGGTGCTGCCGAATCAGGAGCTGCCAACTGCTGTCGGGTCAGCCACCGGGCGCGGCCACCCAGGGCCATCAGGTCTCGCGGGCCGATGCGCCAACGTGGCCCGATCAGCAAACGGCCGATCGCATCGCCCGAGCTGGGATCGGAGATGACCCGCAGAGTCGCCACGACGTCGGAGACTTCGGGCTCGTCGATCAGACCGCCCAAGCCCAGAACTTCGACCGGCACATCGCGCTCCCGCAGCGCAGCCGCCACGGGTCGGAGCAACGACCGCGCTCGGGACAACACCGCGAAGGATTCACCGGACGCCCTCGCCGACCAGCGCAGGGCTAGCTCGTCGGCGAGCCACTCCACTTCCTCGATCTGGGTGTTCAGAAGTGCGCAGCGAATCTCTCCCGGGTGGGTGCGCGACGGAGCCGGGGACAAGGTGACGACCGGGAGCTGCTCGTCGGCGCATACCTTCGCGATGTCGTTGGCGATCGTGAGGATGCCCGCACCGTTGCGCCAGCTCACCGAGAGGGGGAAGACGTCAGCCTGCGCGTCCCGGGAGCGCGCGCCGGTCCCGAACCGACGCGCGAACTCGCGCATGTTTCCGGTCGATGCTCCCCGCCAGCCGTAGATCGCTTGGGACGGATCGCCGACCGCAGTGACCGGGTGACCTTCACCGAACAGCTTCGACATGAGTTGGAGCTGGCCGTAGCTGGTGTCCTGGAACTCGTCCAACAGGACTGCGCCGTACCGCTGCCGCTCCAAGGCCCCAACGACGGGCGAGGACGCGGCGATTCGTGCTGCGAGCGACACCTGGTCGGAGTAATCGATCACCCCGGCCGAGCGCTTGCGGGCGTGGTAGGCCTCGACCAACGGCAACAGGCGCAACCGCACGTCCTGCCTGTTGAGCATCTTGCGGACCTCGGCGTACACCTGATCCGCGCCCTTGGCGGCCCGAAGTCGTGGCAGAGCCTCGATCCGAGAGCGGAGCCCAGTTGTGCAGTCGCGCAGCTGGTCAGGGTCCACGTCGTGTTCGGCCATCGCGGCAGACAGGGCTAGTACGTCCATGGTCACGGTGCTCGGAGCCAGCAAAACGTCGGTCATGTCGCCGGCGTAGTCCTCTACCAAACTCGCGGCATGCCCCCAGCTCATCGCCTGACCGATGACTTCGGCGCTGGGCTCGGCCCCGATCCGCGGGCCGTGTTCGACCACGATCCCGGCGGCATAGGAGTTGTACGTGGCCACCCGTGGCTGCCCGATCTCCAGGGCCGCGACGAGGTCCGCCGACAGCCCCTCGATCCCGGCCAGCCGCGCCAGCCGGTGCCGGATCCGTTCGGCGAGCTCACCGGCAGCTTTGCGGGTGAAAGTCAGGCCGAGCACATCGTCGGGTGCGACCAGGCAATTCGCGATCAGGAACACGACCCGGCCGGCCATGGTCTCCGTCTTGCCGGATCCCGCTCCGGCCAGAACCAGCCCCGCGGTGAGTGGGGCCTCGATGACCGCGCGCTGCTCCGGAGTCGGCGGCGGCTGGTTCAGCGCCCTGGCCAACCTGTCCGCCGACCACATCAGCGTCGTCCCCACCGCGCTCATCGCGTCACCTGTTGTCCGGTCGCATGCAGCGGGCAACTGCGCCGCGTCGGACAGCGATCGCACCCTGGATTTGCCCGAGCCAGGAAGGTCGCCGCTGACATTCCCTCAACCGCGGCGCTGATCGATTCGACCACCCAGTCCGGATCGGGATCCTGGTCCAGGGGTGCCTGAGTTTGTTCGGGGGCCTTGCCGCCGGCCCGGAGTTGAAGGAGTGCCGCACCGCCGGAGGTCTCCCCGGCACCGAAACCGCCGGAGTCGACGGCAACCTGATAGACGCCCAGCTGTCCGTTGCGCGGCAGGTCCTCTCCCCGCACTTTGGACGACCCGGTCTTGAGGTCCACGACGACGAGTCGGCCCCGCTCATCGCGCTCCAGCCGGTCGACGCGGCCACTGACCTGGGCTCGGCCAATCGCGATCTCGAAGGACTCCTCGATCGCGACGAGCTCGCGCGGGTTCGACTCCAGCCACGTCAGGAACCGACGGAGCATGTCCAGGGCTTTGACCAGGTTGCTGTCCCGGACCCAGCCGGTGCTCGGGTCCAGGTCGGTCATCAGGTCTGTCAAGGCCGCCTCGGCGGTGTCTACGGACAGACTCCCTTTCGCGATTTGCTCGGCGACCTCGTGCAACGCCGTACCCACGGCCTGCCGGAAACCGTCCGAGGACGTTGCGCCCACCGTTTCCAATAGCCAGCGAAGCGGACATTCCAGAAACCGGTCGAGCTTGGATGGCGATACCCGCACCAGCTCGTCGTGGGCGACCAGGGGCCGGTCGTCGGAGACCGGGACCAGCCCCCACCAGCCGGCCGGGTCGGCCCCGGCGACCCCCGCCTCGGCCAGTCGGCGCAGCGCTCTGGCCGCGCCCGCTTTGCGAGCGGCGTCGGCTTTGACTTTGAGCGCCCCGCCTTTGGGAACGGAGCCCTCCAGGACCCGGCGCAACTCCACGACCAGGGCCGGCAACGTCGTGGGTCTGGTCACTTCGGTGACCGGTCGCGATTCGTCGGGCCCCAGCGGGTCGACCAGATCGAGGAACCGGGACGGTACGTCGTCACTGCGTGCAGCCCCATCGACGGCACTGATCAGCAGCCGCCGCCTGGCCCGAGTCACGGCGACGTAGAAGAGCCGTCGTTCCTCGGCCAGGTCAGTGGTTCGACCGCCGGGTAACGGAGCGTCGAGACCTGCTGCAAGGTCGGTGAGATCTGCCGTACCCAGCAGGGTTCCGCGGTGGCGCAGATCCGGCCACAGACCTTCCTGTACGGCGGCCACGGCGACCACATCCCACTCGAGCCCTTTGGCGGCATGCGCGGTCAGGATTCGGACGGATTCCCCTCGCGGCGCCCGCGGTGCTCCGGCATCAACCGGGATCTGTTGGGCTGCAACATGATCCACAAAAGCAATAGCAGTAACGTGAGGTAACCGGTCGACGAAACGCGCGGCGGCATCGAACAGCGCAAGTACCGCATCGAGGTCACGGTCGGCGACCTCACCGCGCGGCCCGCCGGCGGCGCTGGCAGCGGCCCACGATCCCCCCAGGCCACTGCCCTTCCAGAGCGCCCAGAGCGCATCCTCCGCGGTTCCACCAGTGTTGACGGCGGTGCGTACGACATTGAGCAGGGTGGCCACCCGATCGGCAGCGGCCGCGATGTGGCGTGGCAATGTGATCAAACCCGCTGGCTCGGCCAAGGCGGAAGCGATCAGGCCAGGGCTGGCCGATCCGGCCGGACCGAACCCGCCAGCAGGGCCACCGGCGGCCAGGGCCTGCTGGCGCAGCAAGCGACGGAGCCGGCGCAGGTCCAAGCTGTCCGCGCGGCCCAGCGGCGAGGTGAGCAGAGCCTCGGCGACCGGCTCGTCGATGAAGTCCGGGTCCAGCGCGGCGCGCAGAAACAGCAGCAACGCCGCAGCCGCCGGTTGCTCGGCGAGGGGCAGGTCTTCCTCGGCCACGGCCACCGGGACCCCCGCTTCGCCAAGCGCCCGGCGCAGGATGGGCAGCGAGCGGGCAGTCGAGCGCACCAGCACGGCCATCTGTGACCACGGCGTGCCCTCGCTGAGGTGTGCCGAACGGAGCTTCTCGGCGATCCAAGCCGCCTCGTCGCCGACCGAGGAGAACACCCGCACGGTGACATCCCCTGGTGGCCGGCCAGCAGCGACGAAGAGTTGCCGATGTGCCGATACGCCTGGTAGGCCCTCGGCCACGGCCCGCGATGTGGCCAATAGCTGTGCCCCGCCGCGGCGAGAGACCGAGAGCGCAATCTGCGGCGTCGGCCCGCCTCCGGCAGGTCTGAATCGGTCACCGAAATCCGCCATGGCACGTGGGTCGGTCCCTCGGAAGCGGTAGATGGACTGGTCCGGATCGCCGACAACGACCAGGTTCCCGTGCTTGCCCACCAGCAGTTCGAGCAGATCCTCCTGGGCAGGATCGACATCTTGGTATTCGTCGACGAACACCCAGCGCAGTCGGGAGGTTTCGGCACCGAGGAGTCCACCGTCAGCCCGGAGTTCCGCACCCGCGCTGCGCACCAGTTCCGCCGGGTCGTAGCCGCGTGCATCGACGGTGCTGGCGCCGGCCAGCGAGGTAACCCCCAGGTATTGACGCAGGAAGTCCCCCGCGGCTGCCCATTCCGGCCGCTGGTGGCGCTTGCCCCACTGGCGCAGTTGGGACGGCGTGACCTGGCGCTCGACACATCGGAGGACCAGATCCCGTAGTTCGCTCGCGAATCCGTACGTCCTCAGCGCTGCGCGAATGTCATCCGGCCAGGCGATCCCAACTCCGGCCCGGTCACCGGCGAGCAACTCGCGGATCAGCAGATCCTGCTCGGCTCCGGTCAGCAGGCGAGGAGGGGGCTCGCCGCGCAGCTGGGCAGCACGTCGAAGCAGGCCGTAGGCGTACGAGTGGAACGTCCGGGCGAGCGGCTCTCGGACACTTGCCGGTACGCGGTCGGTGATCCGCTGGCGCAACTCTGCTGCCGCCCGGCGGCTGAAAGTGAGTACCAGGATCTGTTCGGGATCCACGCCAGCCTCGATCCGAGTGGCCACCGCCTCGACGATGGTCGTGGTCTTACCCGTCCCTGGTCCGGCCAGCACAGCGAGCGGGCCGCCGACGTGATCAACGACCAACTGCTGCTCGGCGTCCAGCCGCGGAGGCGCCAGCCTGGGCCGGTCCGCCGGACGAATGAGCCGGTAGTCCGCGGTGGTGGAGACCGAGGTGGTCGACTCAGTCACCGCTGCGCACCGGTCACCTGTCCAGACACATCCGCGAAGCTACCTGCCGCCTACGACGGAACTGTGCATCTGCAAGCGTGCATCTTTCAGATCGTGAAGCAGGTCTATCCGCTGTTCCCTCATTCCGCGAATCCGGTATCTTCGGTGCATGATCTTGCGGCGCATCGCTGCTCAGCTCGCGGCTCTGGTCCCGCTGCTACTGGTGGGCGCCTGTGCCGGCGCCGAGGACCCCGCGACGCCCAATGGATCAGAGACTGGTTCGCAGAGTGGTTCGGGCGGGGCCGCCGTCACCGGAGCGATCACGCTCTATACGTGTGCTAGTGACACGACTGTCCAACCGGTCATCCAGGCCTTCACCGAAGCCAACCCCGAGACCTCGATCGATCTCTACCGCGCGCCCACTGCCGACCTCAACGCCCGAGTGGCCGGCGACGTGCGGTCCGATGGCCTGCAGGCTGACGTGATCTGGGCCTGCGATCCACTGACCATGCAGGACTACGTCGACCAGGACCTGGTCGGTGGTTGGACTCCGGAGGCTGACATCGCCGAGGACTTCCGTACCGACGATTACGTCGGCGTCGCAGTGCTCTACATGATCGCGGTCGCTGGTGTGGGCGTCGAGCCGCCCGAGTCCTGGTCCGACCTGACCGACGACGACTACGCGGGGCTCGCGGTCCCGGACCCGGGTTTTGCTGCCTCCGCCCTCGGGAGCCTGGGTTACTTCTCGCAGGATCCAGACTTCGGACTCGAGTACTACGCGGACCTCAAGGACAACGGCGCGGTTCAGGTGAATGCCCCCGACGAGGTCACCACCGGTGTCGCCGAGGGGATTTACCCCGCCGGTATCACCATTTCGCAGTCCGCCTATACGGCGCAGCGGAACGGGTCGCCGATCGAGGTCGTCTGGCCAGAGCCCGGAGCGATCGCCATTTACGGGCCGGCGGCACTGGCAGTCGACTCGGACAACTCTGAAACGGCCAAGGCGTTCCTGTCCTACATCACCAGCGAGGAGGGTCAGACGGTCATCGCCGAGGCTGGCTCCTATCCCTCGCTGGAGGGAGTGTCTGGTCCGACGATTCCTGATGACGCACCGATCGTCTTTCCCGACTGGGCGGCGCTGGCCGACGAGAAGGACAGCCTGCTGGCCGATTACCAAGAGATCTTCGGCAGCTGAAACCTGTGGCGGGCCCCCGAGGCCTGCGGGGTGTCACCTTAGGTCTGGTGGCTCTCGCGGCCAGCACGGTAGTTGTCGTGCCGCTGATCGTTTTGGCCCGCACGGTCTGGGTCGAAGGCGGGGCCGACCTTGACGACATTCTCACCTCGCCGGGCCTGGGCACCGCGGTCGGCAACACCTTCCTCCTGGCGGTGGGGGTCACGGCGCTCGCCGTTCCGCTGGGCACCTTGCTCGCCCTGGCGCTGCGCCGCCCGGACCTTCCCGGTCGCACCTTCTGGCGAGTAGCAGTCCTACTGCCCGTACTGGTCCCCGACTTCGTTCTGGGTTACAGCTGGCTGCGGGCATACGGCCGGGCGGGCTTCACCGACGACCTGTTCGGGCTGCACTGGCTCGGTGTCCAGGGTGCGTTGGGGGTCACCGTCGTAGTGACGGTCAATGCTGTACCGCTGGCCTACCTGATCACCGCGGTGGGCTTGGCCGCCCGAGCCGAGCCCGCGATGGAACGAGCCGCGCGGGTCTCGGGAGCCGGCGCCATGACGGTCCTGCGCACGATCACCCTGCCGTTGATCCGCCCGGCCACAGCGACCGCTGCGGTCCTGGTCTTCGTCCTCACTCTCGGAACGTTCGCGATTCCTCAGGTCATGGGCGCACCGGCTGGTTTCACCACGATCAGCACCCGGATCTATTCCAGCCTCGCTCGAAGCAGCGACCCGCAGGCCTTCATCGAGGCGGTCACCCTCGCCCTGTTGCTCGTGGTCATCGCAGTGATCGTCGTTGCCCCAGCGGACTCGTTGCTCGGACCGCGACTCCGGGTCCGGCGAGTGGCCAGTACGGACCCGGCTGCCGCGGCCGGCGGTCGAGGAGCCGGCCGGTGGGCCGTCTTGGCCGGCATCGCGGGCTACTGCCTGCTGGCGGTGGGTTTGCCACTGCTGGCGCTGCTGGCAACAGCCGTCACCAAGGCCGTCGGCCTGCCGCCGAGTCCGGCGAACTGGACATTGGACAACTTTTCCTTGGTGATGACCGAGCGGAGCGTCGAAGCGCTCACCCGGAGTCTTGGGCTGGCAGCCTGCGCGGCCTCGATTCTGGTGCTGCTCGGCGGGCTGGTAGCAGCGCTGGAAAGAAGGCGATCCGGGCGAAGCGTGGCCACATTGGTCACCCTCACTCTGGTCCTGCCGGGGTCTACGCTCGCACTGGGAATGATCATCACCTACGGCCGCTGGCTCGGCGGCACCCTGGCAATCATCCTGCTCGCCTACGTCGCGAAGCTCTGGGCGATCGCGCACCGGCCCATCTCCGGCGCCCTGGATCGGTTACCACCCGACGAGATGCATGCTTCCAGAATCAGTGGGGCGGGCCTGCTCACCGCTATCCGTACCGTGGTTCTACGTCCACTGGCACCTGCCTTGCTGGCGGCCTGGTTGGTCTGCTTCCTCACCGCCCTGCACGAGGTCACGATGTCGAGCCTGTTGTACGGGCCGGGCAGTGAAACGCTTGCTGTGGTGGTTCTCAACAGCGCCGAACTCGGGCAGGTGGGGGCGACCTCGGCGCTGTCAGTCGTGATCACCCTCGTACTGCTGGTGCCGGCGCTGGCGTTCTGGTTCCTGATCCGACGGCTCAACCGGGGGTCGGTCCAGGGCTCCGCTGTGCTGTCCTCTTACCGTGAACCGGAGCTCGTCCGTGCCAGCTGACACGCTCGAGATCCGCAGACTCTCGGTGGCCTACGGCGAAGTGTTTGCCCTGTCTCAGGTGGACCTCAGCGTCGCGCCCGGGGAAGTCCTCGCGCTGCTCGGGCCTTCAGGATCTGGCAAGTCCACGCTGTTGCACGCCGTCGCCGGTTTCCATCCCCCGCGAGCGGGAGAGATCTGGTTGAACGGGCGGTGCGTGTCGTCCAAGTCCAGCTCGGTCGCCCCTGAACATCGCGAGCTCGCCATGGTCTTCCAGAACTACGCACTGTGGCCGCACATGACCGCGCTCGACACGGTCGCCTATCCGGCCCGCAGGCGTGGGGAGAGGCGCCCGCAAGCGCGCGCAGAGGCGCACCTGATCCTTGAGCGGCTCAACATCGGTCACCTCGCAGACCGTCATCCCGCCGAACTTTCGGGTGGCGAGCAGCAGCGGGTTGGCCTGGCCCGTGCACTTGCCCGGGAGGCATCGCTCTACCTGTTCGACGAGCCGACAGCGCATCTGGACACCCACGTGCGCGGGGTGTTCCTGGAAGAGTTGGTGACCAGGCAGCGCGATACCGGCGCCGCGGCGGTCTACGCAGCCCATGACGCCGAGGAGAGTCTGGGCCTAGCCGACCGAGTCGCCCTGCTCGCCGCCGGACGCGTGATCCAGGTGGGCACCGCCAAGCAGGTGTACGACGAGCCGGTCAGTCAGTTGGCAGCCCAGCTCACCGGTCCCTGTTCGGTCCTGACGACTGCCGAGGGCCGTAGCGAACTCCTCGTACGACCCGAGTGGGCACGTCTGGGCGGCGGGGAACGGTCGGCGCGGATCGGCGACGTCTGGTTCCGGGGCCCGCACTCGGACTATCTGCTGGACACCTCGCAGGGCAGGCTCCTGGTGCGCGAACCAGGGGCGCCGGTTCATCACCGCGGCGACGAGGTCAGCTGGACGCTTCTACAATCGTGGGTGCTGCCCGATCAGCGCCCAACACCCGATCAGGTGCCGAGCAGCGTGGCCGTTCCGGAGTGAAGGTTCCCGTCGTTGACGATGCGCATGTGCCGCATCGTGAAGTTGCGTAGGTAGCCCACCTGGCGCTCGGTCAGCCGGTCGCAGACCCACTCCCAATGCAGGGCGACCCAGTCCCCCGCGTTGAGGTCGGGGATCATGCTGGCGCCGTCGATCGCCCGTGCGACGGTCTCGGTCTCGACCGGTCCGATGGCGAGCCGGTGGCCGTCCCAGGTCAGCGGGGCGGACTCGACGACCACCTGGTCGCCCTGTACGGCCAGCACCTTGCCCCAGCGGATCCGGCAACGGTCGAGAACGGTCAGCGCCTGCTTGGCCCGGCGCCGCTCACTGAGCAATCCGGTCCACGGATAGATGCAGAACACCGCGAAACTGTGGTGCGGGACTCCGCCGGAGAGCACGCTCTCGTTGAGCGTGGAGAACTTCGAGCCGGTCATCGGCCGGAACCGTTGCTCCATCGAGTTGCCGATCGCCTGCGTGCTCAGCATGTCCAGCCGCGGGCTGCCCACCCAGTAGGCCTCGACCACCCGGCGATCAAGGGGATCGGTCAGCCCGGTGGCCTCGGCGATCAGCTCCAGATATGGCCAGGCCCCGGCGAATTGCGCTGACATGGCCCGCAGTCCGCCGTCATCGGTCTTGGCCACTCCGGACTCGAAGAACGCAGTGTGATCGTTGGGTCCGCAGTAGCCGTGCGAATTGGGCGGATAGGCGTAGCGGGCGAACAGCACCGGCCCGCTGACGAGTTGACGCACGTGTAACCTCCGGACTCCGAAGCTGTCGGCTCACCATACCGAAGTCCGCGATTCCGCGATTTGTACTGCCGGAGTCCGGTCGCTGCCCAGGATCAGGCTGCCGACCGCGTCACATCGAACGGATTTTAAGGTACCGCTGTACGTCTGGGATCGACCTGACCCCGATCACTGCCGCGCCGGCCACCGCCGCTAGGAGAACCCAGGTCGTGAGTTTGCCAACTACTTCCATGCTCTCGCTCCCTTCCATGTAACGGACAAGTTACCGCGCACAATGGCATCCGGGTTCGAAAAGTTTCAGTTGCCGACGCGGCTCCGCGCCGGGGCCACAGCGAAGATCAAGGGCGGCAGTACGAGGAGCCCCGCTACGGCGTTCAGACCACCGAAGCCAACCAGAGCCAACAGCACCCCGGACAGGGCCGCACCCGCTGCTCCGACCAGGTTCATGAGCAGGTCCGAGATCCCCTGGGCCCGTACGCGAACCCCGGCCGGGACGGATTCCGCGAGCAGAGTGGATCCGCCCACTAGTGCCGCGGACCAACCCAATCCCAGCAGGAACAGTCCCACCATGAGGCGTGGTTCCGAACTATCCGAGGTCCCCGCCACAACGGCTGCACCGGCCAGTAATCCCTGGCCGATCAGGATCGTGGTAACTCTGCCTGCCCGGTCGGCCAGCCAACCGAACACCGGCGAGAAGGCGAACATGCCCAAGATGTGCAGGCTGATCGTGAGCCCGACGATGGTGAGCGTCGCGCCATGATGGCTCAGATGGATCGGCGTCATCGTCATGACGGCGGCCATCACCGCGTGTCCGAGCACGATCGCCGCCATGCCCAGGCGAGCCCGGGGTATCCGCCACACCGTCGACCAGATCGAGCCCGCCGGGACGGCCACGTCCGGTTCGTACGGATGCGCAACTGCATTCCTTGCCGCTTGGTCGATCTCGAGTTGCGCAGAGAGCAGCAGCGGATCCGGACGCATGAAGATCAGAATCAGCGAGGCGGCCACCGTCATTCCGACCGCGCAGAAGACGAACGGCCCGACCAACGGAGGAATGTCCAGCATCGCGGCAACGTCCGCGCCGGGACCGCTGAGATTCGGTCCGAGCACCGTACCGAGGGTCATGGACCAGACCACAATGGACAAGTCTCTGCCTCGTCTGGTCGGAAGTGCGAGATCCGTTGCCGCATATCGTGATTGGAAGCTGGTTGCGGCACCCGACCCGGTCAACAGCATGCCGACCATGAGCACGACGTAAGAGCCAAGGATGGCCGCCAGGATGACGATGATGGTGCCGAGCGCGGCCAGCCCCCAGCCCATGCTCAGGCCGTGTCGACGTCCGGACCGGGCTGCCACGGCCGCCAGCGGCAGCGCAAGCAGTGCCGCGCCCAGCGTGGAAGCGGTCGAGGCCCCGCCCGCCAGGACCTCCGAGCCGGAGATGTCGAGTGCGAGCAGCCCACCAACCGAGATCGCTGCCCCGATCCCCAGTCCCCCGGTGATCTGTGCGGCGACGAGAACCCACACCGCCCGGCGATGCGTTGCCCGTACCGACGCGTCGGCCAGGACTGCTGCTGTCGAAGGAGTCGACCCGGCCAGCGGCTCAGCGTCCGGCGAGAGCACGCCCCATCCGTTCCACGATCTCGACCAGAATCGGCTCTGGGGTCGCCAGATTCAACCGCAGGCAGCCCCCGCCGGCCTGCCCACACTCCAGCCCTTCGGTGCTGACCACGCCGGCGCGCTCGTGAAAGAACTTGGCCGGCTGATCGCCGAGACCCACCGCGGTGAAGTCGAGCCAGGCCAGGTACGTGCCCTCCGGCGGTCGGTACACCACGCCGGGCAACTGCTGCTCGACGAGTTCCCCGAGCCGGGTCCGGTTCCGATCCACGTAGCGGAGTACATCGCGCAGCCACTCGCGGCCGGAACGGAAGGCCGCTGCATTGGCTGCCAGACCCAGGTTGCTCGTGCCGATCTCCGGCGCCAATCCGAGCTCAGCCCACGTCACCCGGTCGGCATCGTTGGTGAGTACGACTTGGGCGCACTTCAGGCCGGCCAGGTTCCACGCCTTCGAGGCCGACAACGCTGTGACGCTGTGCCCGGCAGCAGCCGCTGAGACCGTCGCGTACGGCGTGTGGCGCGCGCCAGGCAGCACGAGTGGACAGTGGATCTCGTCGGCGAAGACCCGCACCCCATGCCGGTCCACGACCTCTGACAGCGCGCCCAACTCATCGGCGGTGAACACCCGACCCAACGGGTTGTACGGACTGCACAGGATCAGCAGACCTGCACCGTCAGTGAAAGCGCGATCGAGTCCGTCGAGGTCGAACTCCCAGCGCTGCCCGGCCAGGATCATCGGCACCTCGACGACCTTCCTGCCCAGGCGCTGCGGTACATCCAAGAAATGCTTGTACGCCGGCGTTGGTACGACGATCGCACTACCGGTTGGGGAGAAGTGTTCGATCGCGGTCTCGAGCGCGGCGATGACGTCACCAACCGGTCGGATATCAGCGGTGGCGACCTCCCACCCGAAGTTGGCCGACAGCCAGCCCGCACATGCCCGCGCCATCTCAGCGACGAGAACCGGCGGCAGGTATCCGAATCTGTGTTCGTCGACGGCCACATGCAGCGCCTGCTGGATCTCGGGCGCACAACCGAAGTCCATCTCGGCAACCATGGAGCCGATCGCGTCTGGGTAGAGCGACCAGTTCAGCCCGCCGCGCTCACGAAGGGTGGCGATGGTGATCCGGTCGAAGTCGTGGACCATGGACACCTCGCCCACTGTGTCATGGAGGATCCCGTGCAGCACCGGAAAATCGCTCACCTGTCAGTTCCTGTGGTCGGGATGGGCACCTCCCGCACCCTTGACCTGCCCGACGAGGAGCAGGCGCTGGCCGATTCGGTCATCGCCGCCGCCCTGGATTCAGGCAGCACGCTGATCGACAGTTCGCCCATGTACGGCCGAGCGGAGGCGGTCAGCGGTCGCGCGCTGAGCGACCGACGGGCGCAAGCACTGATCGCAACGAAGGTGTGGACAGAGCACGACGACGAAGCCGAACGTCAGATCGACGCCTCGCTTTCCTACTTCGGTGGGCACGTCGAGCTGTTCCAGGTGCACAACCTCGTGGCCTGGCGAACGCGACTGGACCAACTCGAGGCGCGACGCGAAGCAGGGCAGGTGACACTGCTCGGCGCGACCCATTGGAAGAGCGAGGCCTTCGCCGAACTCGAGGTCGTCATGCGCACCGGTCGGCTCGATGCCATCCAGATCCCGTACAACCCGATCGAGCGGGACGTCGAAGAGCGCATTCTGCCGTTGGCGGAGGATCTCGGCCTCGGCGTGCTGGTGATGCGCCCCTTCGGTGGCGGTCAGCTCGCCGGTCGGCAGGTCAGCGACTCGGATCTCGCGACGCTGGCCGAGTTCGGCATCTCCTCATGGTCACACGCTCTGCTGGCCTGGGGGATGAGTGATCCGCGGATCAGTTCCGCAATCCCGGCCACGAGCAAGCCGGAGCGAGCACGAGCAAACGCAGCAGCGGGATCTGGTCCATGGCTCGACGCCGAAGCGCGCCGGCACGTGGAGCGGCTGGCCACCGGGTCATGACACGTAGGCGCTAGGCCTGCTCGGCGCGGGCGATCAGATCCCAACTGCGCGGCCTAGTTAGGGCTTCCCACTCCTCACGCAGCAGCGCCATCCGAAGATCGTCAGTCCAGCGACCGTCCTGATAGAAGGCGTGCCGAAAGCGCCCCTCCTGGGTGAATCCGGCCTTGGCGTAGGCCGCCTGAGCCCGCTCGTTGTGCGCATCGGTATCCAGCCAGACCCGCTCCATCCGCAGTTGGCCGAAGGCGAAGTCGACCAGCGCATTGACTGCGTCCGTACCCAGGCCGTGGCCCCACGACTCGGGCTCGCCGAGGGTGATGCCCAGTGCGCACGAGCCGTTCTGCCGATCCAGGTCGAACAGATCGGTGCGCCCGATTCTTCGGTCGTCGACCAGTAGGCAGATGATGAACCGGAAAACGTCAGGATCGGCGGCCTTGACCGATTCTTCATAGCGAACCTTCCGGGCGGCGAGGCTGATCGGCGGATCGCCCATCAGCGCAGCGACACGCACGTCCTCGTACCAGTGATGCACGAGCTCGATATCGCCTGCCTCCAGCGGACGCAGGTAGACGCGCTCTCCTCGAAGACCACGAATTGGGCGGCTCTGCATCGACGGAGGCTACGTCAGATTTCTGGTGGCTGCCGATGCGGGTCACCAGCGCACACTTCTGCGGTCGCTCCAGAGGCTCCGGTCGGTGCCTCAAGCAGTCGACCGTCAAGGCGAGCGCAGCACGGATGGGAATTCGTTGGTAATCTGGCAAACATGAAGGTGCAGATCGATCGGGTGGGAAGGGTGGTTATCCCCAAGCCCCTACGTGACCTCCTGGGCATTGCCCCGGACTCCGAGTTGGAGATCAGCCGCGACGGCACCGGGCTTCGGCTGGACCCGGTGACTGGCCACGGCCGCGAGGTCGTCGATGTGGACGGTCTGCCGCTGCTGCGGTCCGTCCCGGGACATGTGCTCACAGATTCCGATGTAGCCAGGCTGCGTGACAGCGACCGCCGCTGAGGTGTCCTACGCCGCTGACACCAGCGTGGCCCTGGCTGCTCTGGACGAGTCCCATGCTGGACACTCCACATCTCGGGCTGCCGTACTGCGATACAGGCCCGCACTTGCGGGGCACGCCGCATTCGAGACCTACTCGGTACTCACTCGACTCCCGGGGGCACTGCGGGTGTCGCCCACTGTCGCCAGTGACATCGTCCGGCGAGCCTTTCCGCGACGGTGTTGGCTGGGCCCTGACGACTACGACGACCTCGCGAGCCGCCTCTCCGTTCTGGGCATCGTCGGCGGTGGGGTCTACGACGCACTCGTCGGTCAGGCCGCGGCAGCGCACGCTGCCATCCTGCTTACCCGGGATCGTCGCGCCGAGCGTACGTATGCGGTACTCGGTCTGAACTACGAATTCATCGGTGTTTGATGGCTCTTCCACTTTCTACGTCAGCCAGGAGTCACCCCGCGCAGAGCTCCGCGGTTCGCGCCAAGGTTCGCCGAGCATCCGTCGCCTTCCGACGGCCGAGGCCGCACGAGGACGCGATGTCGACGGGTCGGCACAAGAGATCCTCAATGATCGTGAGCACCTCGCGCTGGTCGTCCAGACTCTGATCTTCATGGGCGAAGCCTGCGATGAAGCGTGTCTCGGCGGGAAGTTCGAGCCTGGCAAGCGGTGCGTAGAAGGACGGCTCGGTCGGCGGTGGATCATCTGCAGCCGCGAACGGCGCATGGACGAACTCCAGCGGGCGATCGCGGGGCCAAGCCGCAAGGATGGCCTGGGTCAGCACGACAATCGGACCTACGTCCTTCATCCGCCCGAACGCGCGATGGTTCATGTCGCCTAGGCAGAGGTGAATTCCGAATCGGGCTCCCTGGGGCGAGGCGGCCGCCACGCCGGCCAGCCACTTGCCGAACATCCGGGCCAGTGGCGGATGCACTCGCGTCGGCAGCTTGGTGAGCAGCACGAGCTCGGCCGGCACCTCGAGCTGGAATACCGCCTGATCACCCAGCAGCCCGTGGATCCTGGTGATTGCGGCGACGGTGGCCTCGGTGAAGGCTCGACGATGCCGGAAAGCCCCTGCCGGCCCGAGGCTGAACATCGCCATGTCGAAGTCGCCAGGCACGCCCACGAGAAAGTCCAGGTCCGCTCGGGCACTGTCCCGGCTGATCTGCTCGAACACCGGATGGCTGTCCTCGACGGCCGAGACCTGCCCAAAGTCCAGACTGGCGCCCAGCAGCCGGTGACCGCGCTTGACCCTGAACCGCGGCGTCTTGTCGTAGTCCGACCAGTCCCCCTCCTTGGCCAGTTCGAGATCTGGGTGAGCGCGCAGATCCTCGATGCTCGACATGATCCAGTTCCGCCGCTCGCCGGTCTCGCCGTCGGGAAGACTCTGCAGGTGGGGACCGAGCATCGTCATCGCCAACTGCATGGCCTCTCCGGCACTGTCTCCCGGGATGCTGCCAACCAGATGCGCCCGACGACCGGCCATCTCAGGCCATGACCGGAACCTGGGACATCGCCTCGCGCAACCTGTCCTCCCCGAATTCGAGGTCAACCATCTGTCCGGACAGGAAACTCTCGTACGCGCCCATGTCCAGGTGACCGTGTCCGCACAACGCCGTGAGGATGACCTTCGACTCGCCGGACTTCTTGCAGCGCTCGGCCTCCCGGATCGCGGCAGCCAGAGCGTGCGTCGGTTCCGGCGCGGGCACGATCCCTTGGGTACGGGCGAAGGCCAGCGCGGCGGCGAAGCAGTCGAGCTGGCTGATCGCCTCCGCCTCGGCCAAACCCAGCTCGTAGATGTGTGAGACGAGTGGGCTCATCCCGTGGTAGCGCAGGCCGCCGGCGTGGATCGGGTCCGGAATGAAGCCGTGCCCGAGGGTGTGCATCTTCAGCAGCGGCGTCATCCCGATCGCATCGCCGAAGTCGTAGCGGTACTCCCCGCGGGTCAAGGACGGACAGGCGGCCGGTTCAACACAGCGGATGGTCGGATTCATCTTGCCGGCCATCTTCTCCCGCAGGAACGGGAAGGCGAGCCCGCCGAAGTTCGACCCTCCGCCGGTGCAGCCGACGATCAGATCCGGAACCTCTTCGGCCATCGCCAGTTGGCGCAGTGCCTCCTCGCCGATGACCGTCTGGTGCAGCAGCACGTGGTTGAGCACGCTGCCCAGCGCGTACCGGGTGTCCTCCCGCGACGCGGCTGCCTCGACGGCCTCGGAGATGGCGATACCCAGTGAGCCGGTGCTGTCTGGATGCTCGGCCAGGATCGACCGACCGGCCTCGGTCAGATCTGAGGGGCTGGGGTGCAGCGTCGCGCCGTAGATCTCCATCATCGTGCGCCGCGCCGGTTTCTGGTCGTAGGAGGAACGGACCTGCCAGATCTCGCACTCGATCCCGAACTGGGCACAGGCGAACGCCAACGCCGTACCCCACTGCCCCGCACCGGTCTCGGTGGTCAGCTTGGTCACGCCCTCGGCGTTGTTGTAGAACGCCTGCGGGACTGCCGTGTTCGGCTTGTGTGATCCGGCCGGGCTGACCCCCTCGTACTTGAAGAAGATCTTGGCCGGAGTGTCAAGGAACTTCTCCAGCCGTCGGGCCCGGATCAGCGGTGAGGGCCGCCACAACCGGTAGACATCCATGACTCCGCCGGGGATGTCGACATAGCTCTCGCCGGTGACCTCCTGCTCGATCAACGCCATCGGGAACAACGGCGCCAGATCGGCTGGACCTACTGGTTCGTGAGTGCCCGGATGCAGCGGCGGGGGCGGTGGCTCGGGCAGATCCGGAATGACGTTGTACCACTGCGTCGGGATCTCGTCCTCGTCCAGTGCGTACGTGTAGCGCTCGCCCTTGCTGACCATGGCAACTCCTCCGTCGTCCGACTCAGCTCATCTTGGCCTTGTTCGGCGGTGTTCGGAAACCCGTCTTTGCCTACCTGCGCGCGATGGCCCACCGAGTCCTCAGGGCAGCACGAAGCGGGCGAGCCTCAGATCCACTCGGCGGCCGTCGAGCAACGGAGTTCCCTCGGCCGCGAGCAGCTCTAACTGCCGAGCCCGGACCTGCTCGGCGGGCACTCCGCTGGATCGGACCACCCGGTGCCAGGCCACCGCGCCCTGACATAGCGCCATCGCTCGGGCCACCCGGCGCGGACCCCCCTGACCGAGGAATTCGGCAATGTCGCCATAGGTCACCACGCACCCGGCCGGGATCGTGTCCACGACGTCGTAGACCGACTCGGCGAAGTCCTCGAAGTCCATGACCGGGTTCAGGTACGGCGGCCGTACCGGGCCAGCATCTGGGTCTGCGGATCGGCGCTGTCGGGGACGTCCACGGCGGCGTCGAACAGACCCGGCACGCCGGAGCCGTCCAGATGCTCCCTGGCATAGGCCAACGTCCAGGTCACTAGAGCGTCGTCCAGTCGCTCCACTCCCCCGATGGCATGCGCCAGGTCCCAGGAATGTACGACGAGATCGGCCGTCATCTCCGCGCAGTAGTCAGCAGCCGAGGTCTGGCCATAGGACAGAACAACGGTGCGTTGCAAGGCATTTGGCGCGGCGAAGCCCGACAGCGCCTCGTCGGCGGCCGCCTCCCAGGCGGCTACCGGGTCATCCCCGAGCACGTCGCCGGAGAACCGATCACCGATATCGTCGAACGGCTGGCCGTCGAGAAGTGGTGCGACCCAGAACTGCTCCTCGACGAGATGACCCACGAGACGTCGAACCGACCATCCTGGTAGCGCCGTCGGCTGGTCCCACGAGCCGGCTGGCACGGCGTCGACCCGGTCGCCGAACAATGCCTGCGCCCGTTGGAAGCGCTCGACCGCGTCCCGCATCGCATTCGACCGGATCAGTACGTCGGCAGGGAGGTGTCGATCCGGTTCGCCCAGGCCACCACGCCGCCTTGCACGTGCACCGCGTCACGGAAGCCGGCCGCCTGTACGGCTGCCAAGGTCTCGGCCGAGCGCGCCCCAGTCTTGCAGTGCAGGACGATCGGCCTGTTCTGCGGCAGTTGCGACAACGCCCGACCGGACAGGATCTCGTCCTTGGGGATCAACTTGGCGCCGGGGATCGACACGATCTCGTACTCGTTTGGCTCGCGAACGTCGATCAGTTCGAATTCCTTGCCGGAGTCGATCATGTCCTTGAGTTCCTCGACGGAGATTGTCGCCCCGAGGGCGGCCTGCGTCGCAGCATCGGACACGACGCCGCAGAAGTTGTCGTAGTCGATGAGTTCGGTGATCGGGGGGGCAGTCGGGTCCTTGCGGATCGTCACGGTCCGGAAGGTCATCTCCAGGGCGTCGTAGACGGTCAGCCGGCCCAGCAGCGTCTCTCCGATGCCGGTGATGAGCTTGATCGCCTCAGTGGCCTGGATCGACCCGATCGTCGCGCAGAGCACACCCAGCACCCCACCCTCAGCACACGAGGGCACCATGCCCGGCGGAGGAGGTACGGGATACAGGTCGCGATAATTGGGACCCTTGGAGTCCCAGAACACCGAGACCTGCCCGTCGAAACGGAAGATCGAGCCCCAGACGTAGGGCTTGTCGAGCAGCACGCAGGCGTCGTTGACCAGATAACGGGTAGCGAAGTTGTCGGTGCCGTCCACGATCAGGTCGTACTGGCTGAAGATGTCGAGCACGTTGTCCGAATCCAGGCGGATGTCGTGCAACACCACGTTGACCAGGGGGTTGATCTCGGCGATCGTCTCCTTCGCCGACAGCGCCTTGGACTTACCCACATCCGAGGTCCCGTGGATGATCTGGCGCTGCAAGTTCGACTCGTCGACGACGTCGAACTCGACGATGCCGAGGGTGCCCACGCCGGCCGCGGCCAGATACATCAATGTCGGGGAGCCGAGCCCACCCGCACCGACGGCGAGCACTCGGGCATTCTTCAGGCGCTTCTGCCCGTCCATCCCGACATCCGGGATGATCAGGTGCCGGCTGTACCGGCGGACCTCTTCGACGGTCAGTTCGGCGGCCGGCTCGACCAGGGGTGGCAACTGCACAGGTGCTCCTCGACTCAACGGATCAACATGTTCACCTAGCTATGAGGTGCAACACCGGCCGCCCGCCAACCCTTCCGGATCCGCGTACGCGGCTCAGGACTAGGGGAACGGCCACGCGTTCTTCACGCACCCGTCCAGGCCCAGCGTTTGTTGCTGCATCACCGGGGCGAGCATGCCTACACCCGGGCAATCCTCATGACCGTTGCCAAGCGCGTGCCCGACCTCGTGGTTGATGACGTAGTGGCGGTAGGTCTCCACGTCCCCGGCGTAGTCAGGTACGGCAGTCTCCCACCGGGCCAGATTGATGACGGCGCGCTCGCCGTACCGGCAGGAGGTGTAGCCACCGGTGCCCACCCCGGGGCAGAAGGACTCCACGTTCAGCGGGCTGACCAGCGAGACCCGAAAGTCGTACTCCTCGCCATCGACACGCTGAAACGACATCTGCCCGCCTGCGCCCCAGCCACGGGGATCAGCCAGCGTGGCCTCAACCGCTGCCGCGAAGCCGCCAGGATCGACGTTGATCCCGTCCTCCACCTCGACCAGAAAGCGCCGCAGGGGGCCCGTCCCAAACACCTGTGAATTGCCGGGAACGACGGTGAGATTGCCGCTGCCCTGCTCGACGTAGGACACCGGGGCCTCGATCGGCGGTAGGACACCCGGCCCCTCACCCTCTGCCGTCGCCGGGGCCTGCGAGGTCGGCATGGTGGTCGTCTCGGTGACTCGGGTGGGCTCCGTTTCGAGACGGGTAGGCGTGGCCTCGGTCGAGGCAACGTCCAGGAGCGTCACGAAAGTCGTCACAGCCAGCACCGGTATCACGAACGCGCGCCAACCGTAGGCAGCAACAAAGCGGGCGACCCGGCCACCCTGCGGCCGGCGTCGGGGAGGTCGTCCGGCCACATGGCGGCGGGCCACCAACGGCCCGTCGGGCGATCTCAGTCCGTTGCTGGACAACGGCCGCGGAAACGGCTGCAGGGCTCGCCGGCCATGTTCCCCGTCCTCCGGGACAGCCAGATCGCGGCGCGCGTCCTCGACGTCGACGGTTGCCAGACCTCGGCCGCTGCGGCCGTGGTCTGCGCGATCCGACCGGGTCACCGTCCCAGACTCCCACACCCCGGGCGGCACAGGACGGTAGGCAGCGACGACGGCGAGGCGGTCAGGGCATGCTGGATCACACCGATTCGCTGCGCGGCGCTGCGGCACGGGCTTCTTCGAGCAGGGCAAGGGTCGCGCGCGCCGACGTGGTGGGGTCCTCCAACTGTGCGGTGTGCCCCACTCCAGGCAGGACCAGCAACCGCGCGTCGGGGATCATCGAGGCCAGCCGAGGCGCGTTGCGCACATGCACGAGCTTGTCCTTGTCTCCCCAGATGACGAGAGTGGGCTTCCTGATGCCGGCGGCCACCCGCCACGGATTGGCGGCGCCAGGAGTCAGGTACGCCCTGACCAAGCTGCGGAAGCTCGAGGCCAGCGCGGTCGATGCCCATGGCAGATCGGCGCGGATCCGCGCCTCGACCACTGCCTCGGCCACCCGCTCGTTCGCGACCTTGTTGATGTCGGCGAAGCACAGTGCCAGCACAGCACGAACGCGCTCCTCAGGATCGATACCGGCCATCCGCCGCTCGACTGCCTTCGCAATCCCGGGCACCAGCAGCAGCGGGAACAGGGGCGTCGACATCTGCCTCGGCGGGCGCAGGTCCGGTACGGCCGGCGAGATGAGCGTCAGCGTCGTGACGAGATCCGGTCGGCGGCCGGTGACCAGCAGGCTCGTCAGCCCGCCCAGGGAGTTGCCGATCAGGTGCACCGGTCCGCCGCGCCATTCGATCGCCGCAATCACGGTACGGACGTGCGTGTCGATCGAGTAATTGCCACCAGGTGCGGGACCGGAGCGTCCGAACCCGAAAAGATCGAGGGCCACCCCGTCCAGGCGATCGGAGAGCAGACTCGCGTAGTCCGTCCAGTTCGTGGATGCACCACCGAGCCCGTGCACGTACAGCGCCTTCTCGCTGTCCGGTCCGCCTGGCGTGAAACGCAGGTAGACGACCCCGCCGTTGAGGGCGACGCGTCGCCCAGGCCAAGGCGGTGGCAACACGTCGGAGGAGTGCAGGGGGCTGTCGGACAGGTTGGCGGTGCGCATCCGACAACGTTAGTCGGCGAGATCGCGACTTCCGTACTCCTGACGCCGCGGATTGGCCGGTGTGCAGAGAGTGAGAAGAGGCAATGATGGCGGCATGGACACCCAGCGCCAGCATCCCCGACTGGTCGTCTTCGACGTCAACGAGACGCTGTCCGATCTCCAGCCCCTGGGCGATGCCTTTGTCGCGGTCGGCGCGCCAGGTCACCTCGTCGACCATTGGTTCAGCTCGGTGTTGCGCGACGGTTTCGCCCTCAGTCTGGCCGGGACCTGCCCGGACTTTGCCGAGTTGGGCCGGTCCGTGCTCGCCGGTCTGCTCGCCGGCCACCCGCTACGCATCGAGGCGGACGCTGCGGTCGAGGAGATCATGAAGGCGTTCGCCCGGTTGCCGGTGCACCCGGATGTCGCCGATGGCATTCGGGCGCTGCACGGCGGTGGCCTGAAGGTCTGCACGCTGAGCAACGGCGGCACCGCCTTCGCCGACGCGATGCTCACGAGCGCGGGTGTACGGGATCTGGTGGACCCGCTGCTGTCCGTACGGGATGCCGGGGCCTGGAAGCCGCTCCCGCGCGCCTACCAGTACGCCGCCCGGGCTACGGGTGTGGATGCCCGGGATCTGCTGCTGGTCGCCGTGCACCCATGGGACTGCGATGGGGCGCTGCGTGCGGGTCTGCGCGCGGCGTGGATCAACCGGACCGGGGCCCCGTACCCCCCGATATTCGGCACTCCCGATTACACCGCGGGCAGCATCATCGAGTTGGCCGAGCAGCTCACCGGTTGATCACGGCGGGGACCACAGCCGGTCGCTGGGAGGACCACCGGTCAGTCCCTGGTCCTTGCCACGACCCAGGCCCGGCAGGTTCACTGCGGTGGAGATGACGACAACCACCACCGAGCACGGTGCGGGATCCGAGCGGCCTGAGGGCCGCCAGGGCCGACTGCCTCGATCCGCCCGCCGCCATCAGTTGTTGCAGGCGGCGCGCGCCATCTTCGTGGCCCGTGGCTACCACGCCGCCGCCATGGATGAGATCGCGGACCGGGCCGGAGTGTCCAAGCCGGTCCTCTATCAGCACTTTCCCGGAAAGCGCGAGCTGTATCTCGC
>JALZIX010000142.1 GCA_030860025.1 Actinomycetota bacterium | reverse complement strand
GAGCCGGTGACCGGACCAGCTCAGCCTCTGGTCATCGACCGGGTGTGGACGGTCCCGAACCTGCTGTCATTTCTGCGATTGGCCGGGGTGCCGGTGTTCGTCTACCTCCTGCTCGGGCCGGAAGCCGACAGCTGGGCGATCGCGATTCTGATGGTCGCCGGCGTCACCGACTGGGCCGACGGGAAGCTCGCCAGGATGCTGAACCAGAGCAGCCGGCTGGGCGCCCTGTTGGACCCGGCCGCTGACCGGCTCTACATCCTGGCCACCTTGATCGCCTTCGTGATCCGCGACGTTGTGCCGATCTGGGTGGTCGCGATCATCTTCGGGCGCGATGTCCTGGTCGGGCTCAGCTTGCTGGTTCTCCGCCACCGCGGCTACCAAGCGCTTCAGGTGAACTACGTCGGCAAAGCGGCGACCTTCAATCTGCTGTACGCGTTCCCGCTGCTCCTGCTCGCCGTCGGCGATTCCGCCGTGGCCGATGTGGTGGCCCCGTTGGCGTACGCATTCACTGCCTGGGGCGGAGTGCTGTACGTGATCTCCGGGATCGTCTACGTGCGGCAGGTGATCGACATCGTTCGCCATGTGGATGTCGGAAACGGCCTCGCGGCAGCTGATCTGCTCCCTGATCGCTCGGATGCCCTGCCCGCCTCATGACCGACACGGGACCGGAGCCGATGCTCCGGAAGCTGCTGAGTGACACCGTCGATCCTGGTTACGAGGAAGCAGCCCAGCGCCGGGCGGCTGCAAGGGGCACCACGGACGAGACGAGTGGCTGGTCGGGGCGGTTCGCATTCGCGTTCTGTCTGCTGTTGATCGGAGCGCTGAGCACGGTCGTCATCGCGCAGGTGCGCTCCTCGGCCCCCCAGCGCGAAGAATTACGGCAGGCGCTGATTGAGGACATCGCCGCCCAGCGCGCAGCCGGGGATCTGCTGGCCGACCGGCTGGTCGAGGTACGGGACGAGGCAACTCGCGCCCGCGAGGAACTGTTGACGGCAACCAGCAAGGGCCAGGAGGCGCTCGACGATCTCGACCGAGCCGAGACCGGTGCCGGCCTCACGGCAGTCCGAGGGCCCGGGCTGGTGGTCACTCTTACTGATGCACCGCCACCTGAGGACGGCGGCGACAACTTGGGTCGCATACTCGACCGGGACATCCACTCCGTGGTCAACGAGTTGTGGGCCGCCGGTGCTGAAGCCATTGCGATCGACGGTCAGCGACTTGGTCCGACCACGAGCATCCGCTCCGCGGGCCAAGCCATCCTGGTGGACTTCCGGCCGGTCACGAACCCCTACGTCATCGAAGCGATCGGACCGGTCAGCATGTTCAACGCTCTGCTGGAGTCGAATGCCGGACGTACCCTGGCCTCCTATGTTTCCGCCTTCGGACTCGGCCTCGACGTCGTCCAGAGTCAGCAGTTGGATTTACCGCCGGGGACCGGTTCTTCGATCACTCTGGCGCAGCCGGCTGGGCTGTTGGGCCAGGGTCAGGCCGCAGGCAGAGAGGGGGGTTGACTGGTGAGGGGCATCCGTACCGGCCCGGTGATCCCTGTCCTCGGGCTCGCGCTCGGCATCGCCGCGGGAGTCTTCCTCGATCCCAGCGTGCCGACCTCCCTGCAGCCCTATTTGCCGATCGCCGTGGTCGCCGCCCTGGATGCTGTCTTTGGCGGAATCCGGGCCCGGTTGGACCAGATCTTCGACGCCAAGGTCTTTGTCGTCTCCTTCGTCTCCAACGTCATCGTTGCCGGACTCATCGTCTTCCTCGGTGATCAGCTCGGTGTTGGGGCGCAGCTGTCCACGGCAGTGATCGTCGTGTTGGGAATCCGCATCTTCGGCAACACCGCCGCAATCCGTAGGCATCTGTTCCATGCCTGAGTCGGCAGAGTCTGGCGCATCTGGCGACCAGGTAACGACCCCAGCGTCAACGCGGCCGTGGGCGGTGACTCTGCTCATCGGTGTGCTCTGCGCCCTGCTCGGTTTCGCGCTCGCTGTTCAGTTCCGAACGGTCGACTCCGACCAGGGGTTGTCGGGTGCGCGCCAGGAGGATCTGGCTCGCATCCTGGCCGATCTCCAGTCCCGACAGGATCGGCTGCGGAGCGAGATCAGCGAGCAACAGAACCTGCTGGAGCAGCTCGGCAGCGGCGAGGACTCAGCCGCCGCCGCCGTCGAGGAGGCGCGCCGCCAGGCCGAGGCGCTGGGCATCCTCAACGGGACGATCCCGGCGGCCGGCCCGGGATTGACCATCACCATCAGGGATCCGAACTCGAACATCGATGCCGCGATCCTGCTCGGTGCCGTGCAGGAGCTGCGTGGCGCGGGCGCAGAGACCATGCAGGTCGCCGGCGTGCGCATCGGCGTCTCCAGCGCACTGGTGGGCGAGCCCGGGGGCATCCGGATCGACGGTACGCCGGTCGAAGCCCCGTACGTGATCATCGCCATCGGGGACAGCCAGACCCTGGCCACCGCGATGCACATTCCCGGCGGCGTCGAGGACAAGGTGCTGCAGGCCGGCGGCAGCATGGACATCGTCACGGCGGACCGGGTGACTGTCGACGCCTTGCGACCTCTGGAAGAGCCTGTTTACTCTGAGCCGGCTCCCGATCCAGGAGATTGACGGGTCTGCCACCATTCCACCGCGAGTCTGACGAGAGGATCACAGTGGCAGTACCGGATGACCGCATGTATAGCGAGCAGCACGAGTGGGTGCTCCTGATCGGCGACGGGGAGCCGGCGGTGGCCCGCGTCGGGATCACCGACTTCGCCCAAGAGGCACTGGGTGACATCGTTTTCGTCCAGCTGCCCGCCGAGGGCGACGAGGTAACTGCCGGGGAACCGTTCGGCGAGGTCGAATCGACCAAGTCGGTGTCTGACGTGTATGCACCCTGCAGCGGCAGCGTGCGGCGGCACAACGGCGACCTCGACGAAAGCCCCGAACTGATCAACAGCGACCCGTACGGAGACGGCTGGCTGGTCGAGATCGAAGTGTCCGGCGATGCCGCGGATGCGCTCGGGGAGTTGCTTGATGCAGGCGCCTACCAGGAGTTACTCGACCGATCCTGATCAGGCGATCTCATCTGGGGGTGTCCTGGTCTGCGGACTGGACTCTCGACGTATGGTTGACCCTCAATTTGGAACGAGCCCGAGGACAACGGCTCGAGCGGAAGGCACAGGCAGGAGTCTGAGCGGCGTGTATTGCACTCAATGTGGCCACGAGAACCCCGACAGCAGCCGGTTCTGCGCCCAGTGCGGACATGCCCTGTCGCGCAGCAGTGAGGTACCGACGGGAGAGACGACGAAGGTCATTCCCCGAGTCGGTGGTGAGGACTCCAGCGAACAACCCGAGATCAGCGAGGATGGCCAGGACCAGCCGGGCGCCGGCGGCATCGTCGAGTCGCTGCCTCCGGGTTCGGCGCTACTCGTGGTCAAGCGGGGCCCCAACGCCGGAAGCCGGTTCCTGTTGGACCGCCCGGTGACCACGGCTGGCCGGCATCCCGACAGCCAGATCTTCCTCGACGACGTAACCGTGTCCCGCCGCCACGTCGAGTTCGTGCGCGAAGCCAACGGGTTCGTCGTCCGCGATGTCGGCAGTCTGAATGGGACCTATGTCAACCGCGAGCCCATCGACACAGCGATCCTATCCGGCGGCGACGAGGTACAGATCGGCAAATTCCGGCTGGTCTTTCTCCCCAGTGGCAGTACGAGCGAGGCTGGCGTAGAGGCGCAGCAATGATTGTGCCGCTCGAACAGGACGACCTAGCACCCTCCCGGGACGGTCAGGCGAAGTTGAGCATCGGCGAGGTGCTGACCGAGCTGCGCACGGAGTTCCCCTCGGTGACGATCTCGAAGATCCGGTACCTCGAGGCAGAGGACTTGATCACCCCCGAGCGGACACCCTCGGGCTATCGGAAGTTCTCGCACGACGACGTCGGCCGACTGCGCTACGTTCTGGCCGCCCAACGCGACCAGTATCTGCCGCTTCGGGTGATCAAGGAGCGGCTCAATGCTCTCGATCGCGGACTCCAGGCGGACTCCGGTGGCGGCGCGCCTCGGGCCCCCCGGCTGTCCGCTGCTCCGGGCCTCCCTGACGCTGAGGACTTCGTCTCGGGTAACAGTGACGTGCGAGTGTCGGTTGAGGAGTTATGTGCGGCAACCGGACTGGCCGGCGATCAGGTGGCGCAGCTGACGGAGCTACGAATCCTCGTACCGCGCCCGGCCGGTTCGGGCTTCTTCGATGCCGACGCGCTGATGATCGCCCGTACGATCGCCGAGATGGCGCGATTCGGCATCGAGGCCCGACACCTGCGGGCCTACCGGGCCGCCGCAGATCGCGAAATCGGCCTCTTCGAGCAGGTGTTGGCTCCGCTGCTGCACAGCCGCGGCCCCGACGCCAGTGCCCGGGCAGAGGAGAACATGCGCGAGCTCGCCGCCCTGTCCGTTCGACTGCACGCGACGCTGGTCAAGACGGGGCTTCCGGCAGCCATTCGGCGCTGACCTTCCGAGCGGCGGGGCGCAGCTGCGCCGAGTCCTGGCTGGGGTAAAGGGGAGTGGCCGGCGAAAGTACGGCGATTCTGGCTGGGTGAACGGGGCGGGTCGAATGCATCAGCCGCCCTCGGCGCCCACTGGCGTGTACGGTCATATCAACGGTGCCCATGCCTTCGATGTTGGGGGAACCAGATGGCGATGCGCGAACTCAGCGTCGTCGGCGTACGCGTCGAGCTGCCGGCCAACCAGCCGATTCTGCTTCTCAAAGAGGTCGGTGGCGAGCGATACCTTCCGATCTGGGTCGGAGCCGTAGAGGCGGCGGCGATCGCCTTCGAGCAGCAGGGTGTGCGCCCAGCCAGACCCATGACCCACGACTTACTGCGAGATGTGATCGACACGCTCAACGGCAATCTCGAGGCCATCCACATCACCGAGATGAAGGACGGCACGTACTACGCCGAACTCGTGCTCACTGGGTTTCCGCGAGTCAGCTCGCGTCCTTCGGACGCAGTCGCCCTCGCGGTGCGTAGCGGGGCGAAGATCTTCGGCGCGGAGGAACTGCTCGACGAGGTGGGAATCATCATCCCGGACGAGCAAGAGGACGAGGTGGAGAAGTTCAAGGAGTTCTTGGACACGATCACTCCCGAGGACTTCGGCGGCAAGCAGGCAAAGTAGCCAGCAGCGTCCACAAGTCTCGACCTTCCCATGAGGGTTAGCTTTCCGACACGCCGTTCCTCACGTTGACCCCTACCCGTCCCCGGGCCTACGGTCGAGCAATTACCACGGTGTGACTTAAGTCCCGCGCAGCAGTGCCTGGGGTGAGTCACCGGGCAGTTCGGGCAGGAGCGCACCAGATGAGCGAACGCGGCGGTAGTGATTCCCCTCTCGGGGGTACTCCGCAAGAGGACGAACCGGCCCAGCAGATCCTGTTCTCGACTGCCGAGGTAGCCGGGGTGACCTACGACGAAGCCGCCCGCGAAGCCGTAGGGTTCCGGGGTCCCGTTGCGTGCAGCGCCGCCGGAATCACATATCGGCAACTCGACTACTGGGCCAGGACTGGCTTGGTCGAGCCAACGGTGCGCGGCGCCGCGGGCTCGGGTACCCAGCGGCTCTACTCCTTCCGCGACATCCTCGTTCTCAAGGTCGTCAAGCGCCTCCTCGATGCTGGGGTCTCGCTGCCCAACATTCGCAAGGCGGTGGAATTCTTACGCGGTCGGGGCGTACGTGATCTAGCCAACATCACCCTGCTCTCGGACGGGGTGAGCGTGTACGAATGCACCTCCGCGGAGGAGGTCGTGGACCTGCTTGCCGGCGGCCAGGGAGTCTTCGGAATCGCGGTGTCCGGCGCGCTGCGCGAGCTCACGGGCTCGCTGCACACCCTGCCGGCAGAGCGCGCCGATGGCCGCAGCGCCGGTACCCACGCGGACGAACTGGCCGGGCGGCGTCAGCAGCGCGCGGTCTCCTGACCGCCAGCGCCCGGGCGGAGCCTGAGATTGACGTGGCCGGGACGCCGAGCAGCCAGGCGGAGCCTCGCAACCTTCTTGGCCGGGGTCAGGAACAGCTGCTGGTAACTTCGCTGGAGTGCTGATACCCGCCTCTTCGCCGGACCGGTCCCCGGCCAGGACGTTCGCCGACCGACACATCGGGCCACGCCCGCGCGACGTCGAACACATGTTGCGCACCATCGGCTACGAGAGCCTTGACGCGCTCACCAATGCTGCGGTCCCGGCCGACATCCGCGACGTTGAGGCGCTGTCATTGCCTGAGTCCATCTCAGAGGTCGAAGTACTCACCGCCCTGCGCACGATCGGCGCGCAGAACGAAGTGCACACCTCGATGATCGGCCTGGGGTATTACGACAACTACACCCCGGCCGTCATCACCCGCCGTGTGCTGGAGAGCCCGGCCTGGTACACCGCATACACGCCCTACCAGCCCGAAATCAGTCAGGGCCGACTCGAAGCCCTGCTGAACTTCCAGACGATGGTGGCCGACCTGACCGGCCTCGAGGTAGCCAACGCCTCACTTCTGGACGAGGGGACCGCCGCGGCGGAGGCGATGACCTTGGCCCGTCGGGTGTCCAAGGCGCCAGCAGCTGCTGGATTCCTGATCGACACAGACGTGTTCGCCCAGACGAAGGCAGTGATCGAGACGCGCGCCAGGCCGCTTGGTCTCGAGGTCGTCGCCGCAGATCTGAGCCGCGGGCTACCGGAGGGCGAGTTCTTCGGCCTTCTCGTGCAGTACCCGGGTTGCAGCGGTGCGGTCGTCGACCATGCCCCGTTGGTAAGGGAAGCCCACGAACGCGGCATGGTGGTGGTCACCGCGGCTGACCTGCTGGCCTTGGCCGTGCTCCGACCGCCCGGTGAGATCGACGTGGACGTCGTCGTGGGCACTACGCAGCGGTTCGGCGTTCCGCTGGGATTTGGCGGCCCGCACGCCGGCTACCTGGCCGTCCGGGGCACGATGGCTCGTCAGATGCCCGGACGTCTCGTCGGGCTGTCCGTGGACGCCGACGGAGACCCTGCATATCGCCTCGCCTTACAGACCCGTGAACAGCACATCCGCAGGGAAAAGGCGACCTCCAACATATGTACCGCGCAGGTGCTGCTGGCCGTCATCGCGTCGATGTACGCGGTCTATCACGGCCCTGAGGGCTTGGCTGCTATTGCCCGGCGCGTTCATGGCCATGCGGCAACCCTGGCCAGGATCCTGCGCGACAATGGGGCTCACATCGAACCCACCCCGTTCTTCGACACCCTCACCGTTGGCGTGAAGGATCGTGCCGACGAGATCATTTCGGCTGCCCTCGAGCAGGGGATCAACCTCCGGCGGATCGATAGCGACCACGTGGGTATTTCGTGCGACGAACGGACTTCCACGGCCCACATCACCTCCGTGGCAAAGGCTTTCGGTGCCTCCACCATGGACCTTTCGGCGGCAGTCGGAGTGGCTTCCGATCTCAGTGACATACCCGACCAACTGCGCCGAACCTCCGCCTACCTGACGCACCCGGTGTTTTCCGCCTATCGGTCGGAGACCTCGCTGTTGCGTTACATGCGATCACTGTCGGACAAGGACCTGGCACTTGACCGAACGATGATCCCGCTGGGCTCCTGCACCATGAAGCTGAATGCAGCCGTGGAAATGGAGGCGATCACCTGGCCGGAGTTCGCCGGAATACACCCTTTTGCCCCGGCAAATCAGACCGCCGGCTACCAACAGTTGATTTCCGAGCTGTGCGCCGACCTGGCCGAGATCACCGGCTACTCCGCCGTCAGCGTGCAGCCCAACTCAGGCGCGCAGGGGGAATTTGCCGGCCTCCTGGCCATTCGCGCGTATCACGATGCCAACAACCAACAGCAACGCACCGTCTGCCTGATCCCTTCCTCGGCGCATGGAACGAACGCCGCAAGCGCGGTGATGGCCGGCATGCGGGTCGTCGTAGTGGCCTGCGACAGCTTGGGCAACGTCGACCTCGACGACCTCAGGACCAAGATCGACGCGAACCGCGACGTACTAGCAGCCATCATGATCACCTATCCGTCCACGCACGGCGTGTTCGAGACCGCCATCGTGGATATCTGCGCCGCGGTGCACGAGGCGGGCGGGCAGGTCTACGTCGACGGGGCGAACCTGAATGCTCTGATCGGCCTGGCCAAGCCTGGAAAATTCGGATCCGACGTCAGCCACCTGAACCTGCACAAAACCTTCTGTATCCCGCACGGTGGTGGCGGCCCGGGGGTCGGGCCCATCGGCGTACGGCAGCATCTCGTCCCATTCCTGCCCAACCACCCGCTCGAGCCCGCAGCCGGCCCGCTAACTGGTCCTGGCCCGGTTTCCGCGGCACCGTGGGGTTCGGCCGGGATCCTGCCCATCTCGTGGGCCTACATCCGGCTCATGGGGCCCGCGGGACTGCGGCGGGCCACGCAGAGCGCGATCCTCGCCGCGAACTACGTCGCCGCCCGGCTGCGCGAGCAGTACCCGATCCTGTACGCCGGGAAGGGGGGGCTGGTCGCCCACGAGTGCATCCTGGACATCCGCCCGCTGACCAAGGCGTCCGGCGTCACCGTCGAGGACATCGCCAAGCGACTCATCGACTATGGCTTCCATGCGCCGACGATGAGCTTTCCCGTCGCCGGAACACTGATGGTCGAACCGACCGAGAGCGAGGACCTGGCCGAATTGGACCGCTTCATCGACGCGATGGTTGCGATCCGGGCAGAGATCAGGGCGGTCGAAGCCGGGGAGTGGGAACCGGGGGAGTACCCGCTGCGCCAGGCTCCGCACACACTCAAGATGCTCGTAGGGGAGTGGAGCCACCCGTACGACCGCGCCGAGGCGGTATACCCCGTGCCATCCCTACGGGATCGCGGCTATCTGAGCCCGGTCCGAAGGATCGACGGCGCGTTCGGGGATCGGCACCTGGTGTGCAGTTGCCCGCCCGTGTCGGAGTACGCCGACTGACCGTGGGCTAGACCGCCGCGGGCTGCGGGCGTCGTGACGAGATGACCCGACCGTTGGGCAGGATTTCCCCGTTGTCATCGAAGAGAACGACGCCGTTGCACAACAGGCTCCATCCCTGTTCAGGATGGCTGCATACGACATGGGCGGAGTCGCGGCCAGCGCTGTCCGCGGACGGGCAGCAGGGCTGATGTGGGCACATCTCGTTCGACTTACTCACTTTGCTTCCTACTTCTTCAATCGTGCGGTTCATGCTTGCGGGGAAGCCGCAAGCACAGTCTGACGCAGTTCTCGTCTAGTTCAGCCTAGGCGACCTAAGCGTGTCGCCGCCGAGGTGGGCCAGGTCTGTGCACAACGATCTGATCACAGGTAGCTGAACGACTGCCGGAACTTAGCGAATTACCGAGTTCCAGCGGTATGACTTTGGCGCTGGCGACTTGGTTCCCCGGCGAGCCGAGAGTTATCAGAGCGTGATCCGAACGGGTTGGCGCCGACTCCTAGGCTCGGGACCATGGTTGCCGAGATCCGGACGATCACCCCGGCCGAGCTGTATCCGTGGAGCGTGGCCGCGCGTCGTGGCTTCCTCAATCCGTCGGAGGCCGACGACTCCGAGCAGCGTCGCGCCTTTCTGCCGCTCGAACGCACCTGGGGCGCCTTCGACGGAGACCGGATTCTGGCCACGCTGCGCAGCTTCCCGGTCGAACTCACCGTGCCCGGTGCGGTCGGGCTGCCGGCCGCAGCGGTCACCCAGGTCACGACCACGGCAACCCATCGACGGCAGGGCCTGGCCAGTCGATTGGTCCTGGCCGACCTGGCAGCCAGCCGCGAGCGGGAAGAGCCGTTGAGTATCCTGATCGCCGCCGAGTGGCCGATCTACGGGCGCTGGGGGTACGGGCCCGCGACCGAGTCGCAGACCGTCACCGTCGAGAGCCACCGAACTCGCGTAGCGGCCGACTCGTCCTGCTCGATGGACCTCGTGGATCGCGCCGAGTTTCGTAGCGCAGCGATGGACCTCTACGACCGGACCCGGCGTCGACAGGTGGGCGAGATCAGCCGCCCCGAATGGTTCTGGGACCTCGATCTCGGCATCCTGGCGCTGCCCGGCCGGCCCGAGGTTCCGCTGGGCTTCCATCTGCTTGCCCGCACCAGCGGGGGCTCGGTGGTCGGTGCAGTCCGCTACCGGGTCGACAATAGCTGGGACGGCATGCTTCCCTCCGCCACGCTCACCGTCGATGCTCTGATGAGCGCCGACGTGGACGCGCACATCGCGTTGTGGAGCTACCTGCTCTCCGTTGATCTGGTTACCCAGGTCAAGGCTGCGGACCGACCCGTCGACGAGGTGTTGCCGTGGCTGCTGTCCGATCCACGCCGCGCCCAGCCGAGCAAACGCCACGACTTTCTCTGGTGCCGCGTGCTGGATGTCGCCGCTGCCCTGTCTGCGCGCCGTTACCGGGTCGAGGGCAGGGTGGTCCTCGAGGTCACCGATCCGCAGGGAATAGCCGCTGGCCGCTACGAACTCGAGGCTGGCCCGGATGGCGCGCTGTGCTCGCCGAGCACGCGTTCGGTCGACATCACCATGCCCGTTGCGACGCTGGGAGCGGTTCTGCTCGGTGGGTTCTCGGTCGAGCAACTCAGCCGGGCTCGGTGGGCCGAGGAAGACCGCGCCGGCGGACTGCAGACCGCTGATCTGTTGTTCTCCACTGCCGCACCGCCGTGGTGCAGTACCTGGTTCTGACGCCTTACAGCTTGCGCAACTGCACCTTGCGGACCGAGTGATCCGCGGCCTTGTGCAGGATCAGCCGGGCTCTTGACTGCGTGGGGGCGATGTTCTGCACGAGATTCGGCGCGTTGATCTCGGCCCAGATGGCCTCCGCGGTGGCGACGGCTTCGGCCTCGTCCAGCCCGGCGTAGCGATGGAAGTAGGAGTTGCGGTCCTGGAAAGCTGTCGAGCGCAGAGCGAGGAAGCGCTCGACGTACCACCGCCTGATGTCGTTCTCGGCGGCATCGACGAACACGGAGAAGTCGAAGAAGTCGGACAAGAACACGGCGGGGACTCGGCCGTCCGCGAGGGCGCCAGACTGCAGAACGTTGAGGCCCTCGAGGATCAGGATGTCCGGCGTTTCGATCCGGCGTCCCGCCCCAGGAATGACGTCGTAGGTCAGATGGGAGTACACCGGCGCGGTGATAGACGCAGCACCGGACTTCACTTCCGACACGAAACGGATCAGCTGTCGACGGTCATAACTTTCTGGGAACCCCTTGCGGTGCAAGATCCCTCGCTCGGCAAGCGTGGCATTGGAGTAGAGGAAGCCGTCCGTGGTGACGAGCTCTACCCGTGGGTGATCAGGCCAGCGCGACAACAGGGCCTGCAGGATCCGCGCGGTCGTACTCTTGCCCACCGCGACGCTGCCTGCCACTCCGATCACGAACGGAACCTTCGCCTCACCGGATCCCAGAAAACGCGATTGGGCCGACCAGAGCTCCTGCACGGTGGCCACGTACAGGTTGAGCAGTCCAGACAGTGGGAGATACACGGTGGCCACCTCGTCGGAATCGACGGTGTCGCCGAGCCCGCGCAGACGGGATATCTCCTCCGGCTCAAGGGGGAGGGGAGTGCTGGCGGCCAGCGAGCGCCAGCTTTGTCGGTCGAAGCTGACGAACGGCGAGTTCCCGTTTCCCGCGCGCGCCACTCGACCATGATGCCTGCAGGTAATCGGAGGTAACGACAGGCCATGGGTGACCGCCGCACCGCGGCTATGGTGCCAACGTGAGCGATAGCGCAGCGCTGGAGCGGGTCGAGCAGTACTACGACGCCGCTCCGCGCAGTGACGCTCGGGTCGAGGAGATCGATTCACTGACCCTTTTCGTCGGCACCGGGCCGTGGTCGTACTACGCCCGGCCCCGGCTCGGCGTGACCGTCGTGAAACCCCAGGACATCGAACGGACCCGCGAGCGCATGCGGGAGTTGAACGTCCCGCAGGCCTTCGAGTGGGTCGCCGAGAACACCGAATCCATGCGGGCGGCAGTTACCCGGGTGGGACTGTCGGTAGTTGACGGGCCCCTCTTGGCGGTGGCTGATCCGGTCGACGTGATGCTGCCCGGTGGCGTGCGGCTGTACCTGGTCGGCGCTGACGAACCGAGGCTCGGCGACTACCTTCGCCTGGCCGCGCGGGCCTTTTCCGAGACCGACGAGAGCGACGGTCTCGGTCGGCCGTCACCCAGTCCTTCCGAAGCCGCGGTGACCCATCTTCGGGCTCGCATCGCAGATGGTCGCACCGTGCTCATGGCGGCGATGTCCGGCGACCGGTTGCTCGCCGTCGGGTCACATCACCCCGTGGTCGTCGGGGAGGAGGTCATCTCCGAGATCGTGGGGGTGGGGACGGTGCCTGAGTACCGCGGACGTGGTCTCGGCGCGGCGATCACGGCGGCCCTCGTTGCCGATGCGCGGCAGGAATGTTCGCTGGTCTTCCTGTCCGCGGGCGACGACGACTCCGCTCGGGTCTACGAACGGGTTGGCTTCGCCCAGATGGGCACCGCCTGTCTGGCCTCTGCCTGACCGCCGCGACCCCGCGGCTGAGGGAGCCAGGACTTGTCCGCGTTCGTCACAGCTCATAGGTCGGCACGATTACGGCACGAGCAAGCGTGTGGCCGAACAGGTTGAAGCCGAGAAAGGCCGGAGTGCTCGTGCCAGAACCCACTTGCCGTGGACGATGTGATCGGTGAACCCATCCCTGCGACCGTTAGCGGCCTTCCGAACTCGCCGAACTGCGGAACTGATTGTCTAGACTCGGTCTGCGGCGCGTCTCAGTGTGCGGCTGACGCGGGAGGTCCAGCGATGGAAGGTTTCGCAGGTTTCCAAGTGTTGGGCCGGGTTGCGCAGGGGTCGACCGGTGTGGTGTGGCAGGCCCGCCAGGTCGAGTTGGACCGGCTGGTGGCGATCAAGGAACTCAGCCCCGTCCTGCTCCAGGCACCCGGGTTTTTGGACCGGTTTCGGGCCGAGGCCCAGACGCTGGCCCTTCTCGACGATCCGCATGTCGTCCGGATCTTCGACTACGTCGAGGAACCGGGGCGGGCCTACCTGGTCCAGGAATGGGTCGACGGCGCCCCGCTGGAGGCGGTGCTGGCCCAGCACGGCAGGCTCACCCCCGAGCAGGGCCTGGGGGTGCTCCGCGGTGGGCTGATCGGCCTGGCCCATGCCCACAACAGGGGCCTGGTGCACCGCGACATCAGCCCGGCCAACATCCTGCTCGACCGCGGCGGGACCTCCAAGCTGCTCGACTTCGGCCTGGCCGCCCAGACCGACCAAGGCATCACCCCGGGCGCGGCCACCTCGCTCGGAACCCCGGCCTTCGCCAGCCCGGAGGCGGCCTCCGGCGCGCCGATGACCACCCGCAGCGACGTCTACTCCGCCGCCGCGGTGCTCTACCTGCTGTTGTCCGGCCGGCTGCCCTACTCCGGCGACGTCGGGCAGGTGCTCGCCGCCCATGCCAGCGCCCCGGTCCCCCGCCTGGACGAGCACGGCCCGGAACTGGCCGACCTGCTCGCCCGGGCGATGGCCAAGAACCCGGCCCAACGCCCAGCCGACGCGGCCGCCTTCCTCGCCGAACTCGAGGACGCCGCCACCCAGCGATATGGCGCCGGTTGGCTCAGCCGCGCCTCCGTGGCTGGCCTGGTCACCACCACCCTGGCCGGCACCGCAGCGGTCACCGCCGCTGGCACCGGCGCCGCCGCGGCACCAGCCGCGCAAGCCACCCAAACCATCGCCTACGGCGCGGCCGCAACCCCCACAACGCTGGCGGGGCGGACCGCAGCCACCGCCGGCGGCACCGGCCGCCGCATCCTCGGCATGCCCCTAGCCGCCGCCCTCGTTGCGCTCGTGCTCATCATCGCCGCCGCAGCCGCAACCACCGCCGTCGTCACCAACAACAGCCCACTGTCCTCAGCCGGAGAAGGGGCAAGGACCCCTGGTGGTCAACAATCGGGCACAGCCGGCCCTGGACCAGGCAGCACCGCGCAATCGGAGCCGGACTCTGGCTCGATCTTGTACTTCGGCACCTTGACGCAGATCACCACCGGCGCATTGGTCACGAGCGACGAGACAGAAACCCAGATCGGCGTCTCCTGCTCAGGAACCGGCGAGTGCAGTCTCGTGGGCTTCACCATGGGCGGGCACGAGGTCATCCCATTGATCCGGGACGGCCCAGGAACGTTCAGTGCCGTGCTTGACGGCCCCGGCCTCAGCTGCGACGGCCCCCCAGGTCCGTTCCCCGCGACGGTGGCCATCTCACTCGACGAGTCCACGATGACCATGACCGGCCACCAAGACGGCCAGACGCTGACGTGCGGTACACGCAACAGCATCTGGTTTGAGCAGAACGTAACGTTCGAGGGAACATACGTCTCGGGGGATCTGCCTGGTCTTTGAGCGGCTCCACAAGCGCCCGGCTAGATGCCGACTGAGCGACCCTTAGTCCAGGATATTCCGTGCCACAGCGCTCATACTCAAGCCATAGGCTCATCGTGTCGCTTAGCGTTCAGGCGTCGATGAGCCACCATGCGCCCAGACAGAGAGCCCCGACCGTGACGACAAGGAAGACGCCGATCCAGAGTGCAACCGGGATTCGGGTCATCCGGCTGAGCTGATCTGCATCGGAATTCGGGCATCTTCCTCGACGCCGCGATCGGTAAAGTTCGATGACCGGCCGCGGTGCTCCGAGAAGAAGGAACCAGGTCGCCAGATATGCAAAGGCCGACTGCACCTGCTCGTCGGCGAACCACGACACCACGAAGACGACCGCTACGGTGACCAGGATCGACCAGAGCCCGAACCAGTTGCGGATCTGGACGAGGAGCCCTGCAAGCAGGGCCAGCAACCACCAGAGGAGAGCGACGGCGTAGCCGGCCACCAGGAGGGCAGCCGCACCCAGTCCCAACAACCCCGGGCCGATGTATCCGGCCAGAAGCATCAGCACCATCCCGGGACCGGAGGCCCGGCCCTTCGAGACGGCAACCCCGGAACTGTCGGAATGCAGCCGGATACCGGACAGGCGACGCCCCGTGAGCAGGGCCGCGAGGCCATGGGCACCCTCGTGTGCGGTAGTGATCAGGTGTCGCGTCAGTGGCCACAGCCGACGGTCGACCACCATCAGTAGAGCCAACGCCGCACTGGCGGCGACCACCCAGGTTGGAGGACGTTGCTGGGTGGAAACGATGGAGACCCATATCCGCTCGACGTCGTGCATCCGGCCAGTCTCGTGGAGGGTGTCCTATCGAGTTGACTCAACTTCGTAAATTGCCACTCGCGATCGCGGATGGGTCATGCGGCCCGGCATGCCCGGGCCAGGGGCGCCCTGCCGGCGCGCTAGGAGCGGATGCGCGACCGGCTGGCAGCGGTGATTGCAGACCGTGATGCCTACAACATCTCATCGACCCCGAGGCCATCACCGCCGACTTACCGGCCAACGCGGTCACCGCCGTCATCGACCCGCCGGGCCACGACTGACGGTGCCCGCGGGCTCTGCCATTCTGCGATCAGGACGGGGGTGAGGGGGTTGCCCACGATTAGTGGAGCCCCTGCGTATCGAGATCGGTCGTATAGCTCAGCCAATCCGGGCTGAACCGGCGTCAGAGTGCGTTCGCGCCTAATGTGCCGCCATGGTCACCCCGATTTCGATCACAGTCGCCGCACTCGTGCGCGACGGTCTCGTGCTCCTGGTGCATCGCCATCCATCGCGCCGGTGGTATCCCGACTGCTGGGTCTCGTCGGCGGACATGTCGAGTCGGGCGAGTCGCTTCACCAGGCCGTCAGTCGGGAGTGCCTCGAGGAACTCGGTGTCCACGTCCACGACCCTTTGCCCATCCCGATGACGGTCGATGACCCCACCCTCGACATGCACGCGTTCCTTGTCACGCGATGGGAAGGGGAACCTGTCAACGCCGCACCCGAGGAGCGCGACGATCTTCGCTGGTTCCAGCCCAGCGCTCTCGCAGACCTGAAGATGGCCCACCCGGCCAGCCTGCCCAGCATCCTGAGCGCCGTCCAGGTCGCAACTGACTAGCCGCTACGAACCGACTATTCATCGGCATGGGCGCGCGGTTCTGCACACGGTGGCGACAGAGGGCGCGCAGGCGACCCACGGACTAGTACTTGACGTAACTGAGGGTTGTGGTCACAAACCCAGGGCGGTTGGGCAGGTTCAGGCCGGTCGGATCGTGCGGCGCATGACGGTATTCTTCATCCCCTTGGAGCGGACGAACTCGAAGCCAGCTTGCTCGTACATCGTGCGTGTTCCGTTGTAGACGAACGAGTTGTTCATCCTCTTCTCACCGATCTCGTGCGGGTAACCCTCGACCACACCGCCACCCTGCGCTGCAATCAGATCGAGCGCACCGGCCAGAGCCACCTTGGCGTAGCCCTGTCCGCGGTGACGCTTGTCGACGAAGATGCATGTGATGCGGTAGTCGGGCATGACGTCGGCCTCGGCGAGGTACTGCTTGCGGTGATGGATGGTCGGCAGCTCATCCGGGGTGCCGTACTCCGCCCACGCGATCGCCTCATCGCCAACCATCACCAGCGCCGCATGAGCCTGTCCGGCCTCGACTAGCCGTTTCTTCAGCGCGCGGTGGCCCTCGTAACCCTGCCCCCGCTCGGCACAGTCGGGGTGGAAGTAGATACACCAGCACCCACCGAAGATCCCGTTGTGCCGCTCCACCAGGCCGGCGAACGCGTTCCACGTGTTAGCAGTCAATGGCTGAATCGAGTAGCCACTTGTCACCATGCCGCCGATCGTAAGCACGTCACACGGACGATCTACGTCCGCATCGTCGGAGCTTGCCCAGATCGCTGCCAAAAATCGACGGCAGGCCGGACTCGATCAACCGGAGCAACGCGAGCTCATGCCCCACTGACGATCACCAATTCGTTGCCTTCGGGGTCGGCGACCCGCCAGCGGTCCTCCGACTCGTCAAGGAGCCGGCCACCGGCTGCGACGGTCGTGGCGAGGCGCGTCTGCACGAGGTCCGAGGGCACAGCGATCTCGAAGTGGTGAATGCGATTGCGCTGCCGGCGATTCTGACAGCGCTGCGGCTGAATCAGATAGGCTCCCCGTCCATGGACATGCTGAAGGGCGAACAGATCGCCGCGGCCAACCTGACCGACTGGCGCAAGCTGGCCCAGGGACTGCATGCCCGCTACGTGGTTGACGACTTCGGCACCGGCGCACGGTTCGTCGCCGCGGTGGGCGAGGCGGGCGACGCGCTCGGCCACCACCCGCGCGTGTCGATCGGCAATGGGTACGTCGACCTCAAGTTGGTCAGCGACGACGCCATCTACCGCGACGACGAGGGCACCGAACACGTCGTC
>JALZIX010000068.1 GCA_030860025.1 Actinomycetota bacterium | reverse complement strand
TCGGCCCGCTTCTTCGATGCGCTCGCGGATGCTGGAGTCAACATCGAGATGATCTCGACGTCGGAGATCCGGATCTCGGTGATCTGCCGGGACACCGATCTGGATGTCGCCGTACGAGCGGTGCATGCGGCTTTCGAGTTGGGGGACGAGGAAACGCAAGCAGTCGTGTACGGGGGTACTGGGCGATGAGGTGCGCGCTCGCTGCGTCCGAACATCCGATGCCAATACGCCACGCTCGTTCGGACGTACGGTGATGGGTATGCGGGTTGGTGTGGTCGGGGCGACGGGTCAAGTGGGCCGGGTGATGCGGTCGATCCTTGCTGAACGCAACTTCCCGGTGGACCAGATCCGTTACTTCGCCTCGTCCCGCTCCGCGGGCACGACGCGGCCGTGGAAGGGAACCGAGGTCACGGTCGAAGATGCCGCGATCGCCGATCCCGCGGGCTTGGACGTCGCGCTGTTCTCGGCCGGCGCCACGACGTCGCGGGCCCTGGCCCCGAAGTTCGCAGCGGCCGGAGTTCTCGTCATCGACAATTCGTCGGCCTGGCGGATGGATCCGGATGTTCCGCTGATCGTTGCCGAGGTGAATCCGGGCGCCGTCGCGCAGGTGCGGAAGGGCATCATCGCCAATCCCAACTGCACCACGATGGCTGCTATGCCGGTGCTCAAGCCGCTGCACGACGAGGCCGGGCTGATCCGGTTGATCGCCAGCACCTATCAGGCTGTGTCCGGCAGCGGCCTGGCCGGCGTGGATGAGTTGGATAAGCAGATCCGTGAAACAGCCGGGCGGGCAACTGAGTTGACCCACAATGGGTCGGCCGTACCGTTTCCTGACCCCGTCATCTATGCGCGGCCGATCGCCTTCAACGTTCTCCCGTACGCCGGGTCGCTGCTGGATGACGACTCCGGTGAGACCGAGGAGGAGCGCAAGCTGCGCAACGAGAGCCGGAAGATTCTCGGCATCCCGGAGTTGCTGGTCTCGGGCACCTGCGTGCGGGTGCCGGTCTTCACCGGTCACTCGCTCTCGCTCAATGTCGAATTTGCCCGGCCGCTGTCCGTTGCGCGGGCCATGGAGTTGCTGTCCGAGGCGCCCGGCGTGGAGTTGACCGACATCCCGACGCCATTGCTGGCCGCCGGCAAGGACGCCAGCTTCGTTGGCCGACTCCGCTTGGACCCCGGGGTGCCGGACGGCCGCGGGCTGGCGCTGTTCGTCAGCAACGACAACCTGCGCAAGGGCGCCGCACTGAACACTGTCCAGATCGCCGAACTCCTCGCCCGGCGCTAGCGGCCGTCTTTGGCGAACGGATTGTCGATCAGGACGCCTCGCAAGACCGATCCAGCGGCTAGGTCCTCCGTCAGGATGCGGTCGCAGCCGGCGCTGGCGGCTGCCTCGATGATGAGCGCGTCCCAATACGACAGCTGCGCCGTCCGAGAAGTCTCGATGGCTTTGTGGACCATGGACACGTCCAGGGGGACGACGATGTAGTCGCTTATCCAGGCGATCGCGGCCATCGCGGACGCGGAATCCATGGGCGGGACAAGTTTGCGGGTGACCGTGACATAGAACTCACCGAGCACCTGAGTGCTCACGACCAATCTGGCTGCATCATGCGACTCCAGGACGCTGTCTGCGCGTCGCTGCTTCTCAGGATCGCTCCCATCGAAGAGATAGACCAAGACGTTTGTGTCGAGGAACGACTTAACCCTCATACAGCTCGTCTCGGGTCCAGTTCCGGCCCCCGGATCCACTACCACTGGTACTCGACCGAGAAAGCAGCAACAGCTCTTTCGTGGCACGGCGGGCACGATCCGTTCCGGCGAAGTCCTCGAGGTAGTCGGCAACGAGCCGGTTGACCGAGGTGCCCTGTTCCAATGCGCGCATCCGCGCTCGCTTCAAGAGTTCAGCGTCGATCGTGACGGTCAGGTTCGCCATACCGATCAGTGTAGCGCTGATCCCGTGCTACGCGAGATTGTGCCCCAGTCAGACATCATCCGAGCCGACCGATACCGAT
>JALZIX010000132.1 GCA_030860025.1 Actinomycetota bacterium | reverse complement strand
CTGCTGGCCGGGACCATCCCGTTCCTGTCCTTCGTTGCCGAACGTGTTGTCACCCGGAAGGTCCGAGCCCGAGTTCGGCTCTAAGCGGTGCGGCTTTGACCGCCGAGTGGGAGCGGCGCGGCACCCGAAGGGATTCGATTCGCCTGCTTGGCCGCATACATCGCACGATCAGCCGCCCGCAGCACGGCGGTCCCCGCCTCCGATGCCGGCCCGGTTGCCACGCCGACGCTCACGGTCACCCTGGACCCGAGTCCCGCTGAGACGGCATCAATGATCCGGGCTGCCAGTCCCGCCGCGTGGGCGCGATCCATGCCTTCTACGACGGCCACGAACTCGTCACCGCCGAGCCGGGCGACCAGGTCGCCGGAGCGGACCTGTCCGGTAAGTGCCCTGGCGACCGCCTGCAGGGTCAGATCTCCTGCCTGATGGCCGCCTACGTCGTTGACCTGCTTGAGTCGATCGACGTCCACGACGACCATGGTCAGCTCGGCGGGCTCTGCGGAGTCGGCCCACTCGGCGACCCGGACGTCGAAGGCCCTCCGGTTCCCAACGCCAGTCAGGGCATCGGTGTGAGCCAGAATGTGGACCCGGTCACGCTCGAGGGTCACTCGCTCCAGAATCTGGACGGATCGGGCGTCGTGCAAGGTTCGCAGCCGCTCCTGCCACATGGCCTTGGCCAGCTGATCTCCATAGGCCAGGCCGGCTCGATCCGCGTCATTGCCCGAACGGGCCGAAAGCGCAGCGCGAGTGTGGTAGGCCGCCGAGGTGAGCATCCAGGTGGCATTGGCCGGCAGGGAGTCACATGCTTCGGCGGCCACCTCCAACGCCTCGCTCAGCCGTGCCACCCGAACCAGAGCCCAGGCCAGGAACGGCAATGCGAAGGCCCGACTCTCCCGCAGGCCATGCTCGTCGACCTGGTGGATTCCTTGTCGAATGCGCTCGACGACCTCCTCCGGTGCTCTGGTGGTGTCGGCACACGCGGCCAGAAGCGACGCGCGCGCGGCGAACGGGCGGGTGTCGTCACTGCTGGCATATTCCTGCGCCACCTGAGCATGGCGGGCCGCGGTCGCGCTCTTGCCCCGCGCCCGGTCAGTCTCTCCGACGCGGTGCAACTCCACCGACCAATTCAGATGTAGCTCAGCAAGCTGCAACTCGTTGGTCACCGCCATCAGCAGGGCGACCTCGGCGGAGGGATCGAGAGAAGCTGCCAAGGCCGCCTCGTAATGCGGCAACGCCAACTCGTAGAGCCGCATCGCGTGGTATCCGTTGCCAAGTCCGGTGTGTCCGGTGGCGAGGACGAAACCATCGGTCACGTCCCGGCTCAGCATGGCCTCAGCCTGGGCCAGATCCTGCAGCGTGGTCTCCAGGTCAAACACCCGGGGGATCAACTGGCTCAACACCACGTGCTGAGTCGCGCGCAAGGACAACCCGATCGATTGCCACCCGGGGTTGTCTGCGCTGCCCAGCATCTCCTCGGCCACGGCTGCTGCAGCTTCGTGGTCCCCCAGGCAGTGCAGAGCCACCGCGCGCACGTAGAGCATCCCGAGGCTTTGCTCGGGATCCAGGCGATCTTCGGCTTCCACCAATGCCTGTTCGGGCTGGCCACCCTGGGCCAGGCGCAGCAGCCGGAGGATCTCGGCCGGGCTGTCGTCCATGTCGGGCTCGGAAGTCCTTTCGCGTATCCCGTGCCGCCATGGTGACATAGTGACTGCATTATTGCCGTGAGTGCGTTCGTTCACCCCAGCCAGGCACCTAGTCGTCAGCGGCTTGACAGCCGGGTCGGCGCAGGATGACCGTCGTTAGGTGACCGGATACCAGCAGCTGCCAGAAAATCTCCCGGCACCCGTCGACGACGGCTCCGCCGACCGCTTGACCGGCTCAATGGCGCCACCTGTCGAGCTCGTGGGCAGCGACGGCGGCCAGATCCGCCTGGATCAGCTCTCCGGTCGTACGGTCCTGTTCTGCTACCCCAGGACCGGTACCCCGGGCCAGCCGATACCGACGGGGTGGGACTCCATCCCCGGTGCCCGCGGTTGCACGCCGCAGGCATGCGCGATCCGAGACGCCTACGCGGAGTTCAAGGCCCTGGGTGCCGCGGTGTTCGGCCTGTCGACTCAGGCACCGGCTGACCAAGTCGAGGCCGCGCACCGATTGAACTTGCCCTATCCGCTGCTGTCGGACCTCGACTTGGCATTGACGCACGCGTGGCAACTGCCCACGTTCTCGGTGGACGGTCTCACCTTGATTCGGCGGATCACGATCTTCCTGACCGACGGACTCGTCGACGGGCTGATCTATCCGGTGTTCCCACCCGATCGAAGTGCCGAGGACGCGCTTGCGTGGCTACGTACACGAGCTACGCCGCTGCTGCCCGGACGCCACCGGCCGGTGCCGCCCCGCCGGGGCAGACCGCATCCGATCCCGCCGCGAATCGTGCGCTGAACGACTCTCAGTTGAAGGAGTCGCCGCATGCGCAGGAACCCTGCGCGTTGGGGTTGTCGATCGTGAAGCCCTGCTTCTCGATGGTGTCGACGAAGTCGATGACCGCTCCACCGAGGTAAGGCGCACTCATCCGGTCGGTGACCACCTGCACCCCGGAGAAGTCGGCGACGACGTCACCATCGAGGGCGCGCTCATCGAAGAACAACTGGTAGCGCAGCCCGGAACAACCGCCTGGCTGTACGGCGATCCGCAGGCGCAGGTCGTCGCGGCCCTCCTGGTCGATGAGCGCCTTGACCTTGGCAGCGGCAGGCTCGGACAGGACGACGCCTGTCAACGGCGTGGTCGCAGTCTCAGTGGTGTCGGTGCTCGAGGTCATGCCATGCCCTCCTGGGCGCTCGTCCGGCGGATCGTGTCCGTGCGGTGATCCTTGTCCTAGGAGCCAACGCGCGCCCCGCTCGGTGTGTTCCATGATAAGCCCATCGCCGGTGCTGGGGTCGTTTCCGCACCGGCCAGCTAGATTGCAAGCTGTGAAGCTGAAGCTGCCCACCGTCAAGCTGTCCAGCCCCGGGCGGCGCAAGGCTGAGGAAGCAGCCAACCAGCGCCTTCTGGAAGCCGCCCAGCTCGAAGCCGCCACCGTGGGCAAGGGACGCCCAACTCCCAAGCGTCGCGAGGCCGAAGGTCGCCGGTCCGGGCCCCCGCCACCGCCGCCGACCACGCGTAAAGAGGCCTATCGGCGAATGCGCGAGACGCAGGCAGCCGGCCGCAAGGACTCGCGGGCCGCGGCCGCCATGGGTGTCGAAGCGGCGCTGCCGCGCCGCGATCGGGGACCGGCTCGTCGCCTGGTCCGGGACATCGTGGACTCGCGCCGCAACATCGGCAGCGCATTCCTACTCATCGCGGCACTGGTTCTGGTCGGCTACTTCATTCCGGACGCCCGAATCCGCAGTTACACCGTCCTGCTGTGGATGGCCTTCTTCCTCGCCATCATCGGCGATTCAGTCTTTCTCGGCCGTCGGATCAAGCGCCTGGTTGCCGCGCGGCTGCCCGAGGCGCCGGAGTCCAACCGCGCCCTGATCTGGTACGGAGTGACCCGAGCCACGATGATTCGTCGTTGGCGCTTCCCCAAGCCGGCGGTCAACGTCGGCGAAGAAATCTGAGGCAGGGCGCTTCGTGCGGCTCTATGCGGACAGGCTCATCGGGCCGTAGACCTTGCGCTCGTCTTCGTACAGGACGACCGCCGCAACGCCGTGGTCTGCCAAGTCGCCGAAGTGCTCCCCCAGCCAACTCTCGGCATCCGACCGGCTCTCGAAGATATCCGAGTCCGGTGCCCGCAGTTCATCGCCGCTGTCGTCCTCGTACCGCCAGGTCCAGACCATGTGCACAGGCTATCCACCGGTCAGCGAACGTGTGACTCCACGAACGGCGGCTTGACAACTGTCACCGCAAGTGGCCGGCCACGGACGTCGACCTGGAGCTCGCTTCCGGCGGTGATCCCGATGCCGCGGTTGAGCAGGGCCAAGCCGATCCCGACCCGCAACGACGGGGAGAACGTCCCACTGGTCGTCTCTCCCACCCAGGCTCCGGCTGGGTCGAGCACCGGAAGGTGCGGGCGCACTATGCCGCGCCCGGATGCCTGCAATCCCCAGAGAAGGCGGCTCGCCCCGACCTCCTTCTCCGCGCGAAGCGCCGAGCGTCCCCAGAACTCCGGCTTCTCCCAGCCAACGGCCCAGCCACTGCGGGCTTGATTTGGCGTGATCTCAAGCGACAGGTCCTGTCCGTGCAGCGGATAGCCCATCTCGGTGCGGAGTGTGTCGCGCGCGCCCAGTCCGGCCGGCCTGATTCCGTACGCGGCACCTGCCTCCATGACCGCGTCCCACAGCGCCGGTCCGACGGCGCAGCCGGCAATGAGCTCGTACCCGTGTTCACCGGTGTAACCGGTCCGGCACACGATGACCTTGGGCGCCTCATCGAACGATGCCCGCCAGGCCGTCTCGGTGAAGCTCATGTAATCGTGATCGGCCGGTAGGCCGGCCGCAGCGAGTACATCAGGCGAACGCGGGCCCTGCAGGGCCAGAACCACGAAATCGCGATGCTGGTCGACGACCGTGATGTCGGTCGGGGCGGTCTCACCCCGGCCAAGGCGCGGTCCGGATTCACGCCTAGCCGCCGCTGCCTTGAGCCGCCGGACGACTTCGGCGGTGTTGGCGGCATTGGGCACGAGGAACACGTCGTCCGGTCCGCGCAGATACAGGATCAGGTCATCGACCACGCCGCCGGTCTCGGCGTCACAGCACAGCGTGTACTGAGCATGGCCGGGCCCGATTCGGCCGAGGTCGTTGCTCAGACATGAGTTCACGAATGACGCCGCGCCTGGGCCGGCCACGGTGGCCTTCCCCAGGTGGGAGACATCGAACAGACCGACAGCCGTCCGCACGGCAACATGCTCGGCCAACACCCCGCCACCGGTTCCGGGGTACTCGACCGGCATCGTCCAGCCCCCGAAGTCAGCCCACTTCGCACCAAGGGCCTCATGCCGATCGTGCAGCGGCGAGCGAAGAGCGGTCATGGCCCGACACGCTAGCGGCCGAAAGAAATCTTGGTCGACGGGAATGCATCCGCGAGGGCATGGCATTATCTGGTTGTGCATGCTTCCCGGATTCGACTCGTGGGCCGGCCCCACATCGACTTCGGCCGCATGAACAGCAGCTGCATGTGTCGACTCGGCTGACGCGTACCCCGACCCAGTCGCCGGGCGCGCATCGGCTCGACGTGGCCTGTGAGCGCAGCTCGCCTCCCGGTCTCCTCGAATCTCGGCACGCCAGCTAGGACTCCGTGCCGACTGCCGGTTCGCGTCCCCACCCCGAGGACGTCATATGGCAACCGTTCACACCGACCGGTCCACCCGGCCGCGCGGCCAGGGCCAGTGGGCGCTGGGCCACCGGGAACCGCTGAACATCAACGAGCGGGTGAAAGCCGACGCGGCACCGCTGGGGGTTCGCGAGCGGATCGAGAACCGTTATGCGCATACGGGGTTTGCCGGCATCGACCCGGCCGACCTGCGTAACCGCTTCCGCTGGTGGGGTCTCTACACCCAGCGCAAGCCCGGGATCGAGGGTGGACGCACCGCCAGTCTCGAGCCGCATGAACTCGAGGACGAGTACTTCATGCTCCGCATCCGGATCGACGGCGGGGCGCTCACCACTGAGCAACTGAACGTCATCGGCGAGATCTCCACCCTGTACGGCCGGGACTCCGCGGATCTGACCGATCGGCAGAACATCCAGCTGCACTGGATCCGCATTGAGGACGTTCCCGACATCTGGCAGCGGCTGGAAGCAGTCGGCCTGGAGACCACCGAGGCCTGCGGGGACTGCCCCAGGGTCATCCTGGGCTCGCCGGTCGCCGGTATCGCCGAAGACGAGCTGCTCGACCCGCGACCGGTCATCGCGGAGATCAAGCGCCGCTATATCGGCGACCCGTCCTTCGCCAACCTGCCGCGCAAGTACAAGACCGCGATTACCGGCATGCCGGTAAGCGATGTGGTGCACGAGATCAACGACATCTCGCTGATCGCCGTCGTGCATCCCGAACTCGGCGTTGGGTACGACCTCTGGGTCGGCGGCGGACTGTCGACCAACCCGCGGCTGGCCGAACGGCTAGGTGTCTTCGTGACCCAGGACGAGGCCGCGGATGTCTGGGCGGCGGTGACCTCGGTCTTTCGCGACTACGGATTCCGACGGATGCGGCACAAGGCCCGGCTGAAGTTCCTGCTCGCCGACTGGGGCCCGGCGAAGTTCAGGGAGATCTTGGAGAGCGAGTACCTGCATCGCGCGCTGCCCGATGGTCCCGCTCCCCCGCCGTCTCGCGACCGTGGCGATCACATCGGGGCACATCGGCAACGCGACGGGCGCTACTACATCGGTGCCACACCGACCGTCGGCCGAGTCTCCGGACCGATGCTGACCGAGCTCGCCAAGACGCTCGAAGCGCACGGCTCGCACCGACTACGCCTGACCCCGCACCAGAAACTGGTGGTACTCGATGTGCCCGCGGACCAGCTCGGCCCGCTCAGTGAGTCTCTGGACCAGCTGGGCCTGACTAGCACACCGAGCCCCTTCCGCCGAAATACCATGGCGTGCACCGGGATCGAATACTGCAAACTGGCGATCGTCGACACGAAGATCACCGCGGCGCAGGCGATCACCGAACTCGAGCACCGCCTGGCCGACGTGGTGAGCGAAATCGACGTTCCGATCTCGCTGCACGTCAACGGCTGCCCCAA
>JALZIX010000120.1 GCA_030860025.1 Actinomycetota bacterium | reverse complement strand
ACGACCAGCATCATCGCCGCGGTGAACAAGGAGACCTGCGCGGCATAGGTGGCATAGCGCGGATCGCCACGCAGATACCCGATCGAGTACACCTGCACGCACAGCGCCACCACGGCGACGATGAGAGTCAGCAGCCCGGTCAGGCCGTCGACGAGCACACCGATGGTCACATCGATGTCGCCGAACGGCGCAAGCAGCAGGCTGGTCTCCTGCGCTGCCGGCCGCGCCCGGAGAAGGACGAGCACGGCGGCGACAGTGGTGAGCGCCGCACCGGCAGCCGCGATGGTACGGGCCCCGGTCGGGCGCATGCGGATGCCTGGTGCCACACCTGCCAACGCGGCCAGCGCCGGGACGGCCACTGCGGCCATGGCGGCCGCCGTCGTCAGGTTCATCGGTCCCGCGCTGGCTCGACGAGTGTGTCGAGTTCATCGATCGCGGAGGTTCCTCGCTGGCGGAACAACTGAAGCACGATCGCCAGGCCCAAACCCACTTCGGCCGCCGCAATCGCGATCACCATCAGGGTCAACACCTGGCCGGAATGCAGCGCATCCTCGAGCCAGACGTCGAAGGCGACGAGGTTGAGGCTGACCGCACCGAGCATGAGTTCGACCGACATGAGAACCAGGACGAGGTTGCGCCGGGCCAGCAGGCCGTACACGCCGATCGAGAACAGCCCAGCCGACACGATCAGCGGGTACAGCAGATGCATCAGCGCCGTCCCCTGGCGCCGACATCACGTCGGGTCAGGGCGATCGCCCCGATCAGTGCGGCCAGCAGCAGTACGGAGAGCACCTCGAAGGGCAGCACCCAGGAGCCGAACAGTGCGCCACCGATCGCCTCCGGACTCCCCTGATCACTCGTCCCCACGTCGAGGTACGCGAACCGGAATGCGTCGATAAGTGCCGCGACGAGAAGCCCGAACGCGGCGAGCGCGACCACGACGGCGACCGGTCGGTTGGCGGTATTCAGGTCCGCTGTACGACCGATCGGTGCGGTGGTGACCATCAGTCCGAAGAGCAACAGCACAACGACAGCGCCGACGTAGATGAGCAGTTGAACGATGGCCACCACCTCCGCAGTCAGGACGAGGTAGAGGCCGGCCAGTCCACCGAGCGAGACCACGAGCCAGAGTGCCGCCCGCACGACATTGCGGCTGGTCATGCACAGGAGGCCGGCCCCGAGGGTGATCACGGAGATAAGGACGAAGACGACCTCGCTACCGGTGATGTCCAGATAGGCCGGTGCCTCTGCGAGAAGAATTGATCGCGGACCTGCCATGAGGGTCGCTCCCAAGCTCAGCCGGCCGCGCCGTTCGGGTCGTGCGCCGGGGGTGGGGGCACGGTCCGGGTCCACTCGGCAAGGCGATCCTTCTCATGCGTCATCTCCCGGATGTCGTACTCGGAGTACTCGAACTCCGGTGCCCAGAAGAGCGCGTCGAACGGACAGACGTCGATGCAGATGCCGCAGTACATGCACAGCGAGAAGTCGATCGCGAAGCGGTCCAGCACATTTCGCTGTCGCTCTCGTCCTCCTTCGACGGCTGGGGCCTGCGCCTCCTTGTGCGAGTCGATGTATATGCACCAGTCAGGGCACTCCCTGGCACAGAGCATGCAGACGGTGCAGTTCTCCTCGAGCAAGCCGATGACCCCGCGGCTGCGGGGCGGGAGTTCCGGCTTGACGTCGGGGTACTGCTGAGTGGCGGCCCGCCGGCCCAGCGTCCGCAGGGTGATGAGCAATCCGCGGGCTAGTCCGCCACCGGGTAGATCAGTCACGGGTGCGTCACCGCCACAACCGCGCCGGTGAGTACGAGTTGGGCGAGCGCGATGGGTACGAGTCCCTGCCAGGCGAGTTTTTGCAACTGGTCCTCCCGCAGACGTGGATAGGCCACCCGGGCCCAGATGACGACGAAGGAAAGCGCGAAGATCTTCAGAAGAGTCCATAGTGGCCCCAGTTCGTCGGACAAGAACGGGCCTCGCCACCCACCGAGAAACAGGACGGTGGTCAGCGCGCAGACGACCACGATGCCGACGTACTCGGCCAGCAGCATGAACGCGAACCGCAGGCCGCCGTACTCGGTGAGGTAGCCGAAGACCAGCTCGGAGTCGGCCAGCGGCATGTCGAAGGGGGGCCGCCGGATCTCGGCCATCCCCGCGAGGAAGAAGATCACCATGGCTGGCGCTTGCCACAGCAGCCACCAGGGGTTCCAGGCCTCGACGATGCCGACCAGGGAGAGGGTGCCGGCCGCCATGGCCACCGACGCCGCGGCAAGCACGAACGGCAG